>JBNGDO010000065.1:20763-25774 GCA_049975385.1 Anaerolineae bacterium
GCGTTGACGCGCGCCGCTACATCGCGGTTGCGCGCTTCGGCGCGCGCGCGCAGGCTTGCCAGAATCACCCGCGCCTCTTTTAGTTCACCGGACTCTCCACCTAGATCCGCTAAATCCGTTGATGTGAAACCGATGCCCATATAGTAGAAAATTCCCGGCTCGCCCGGCGAGTTGATTTCCCGCGTGGCAAACTCCGGGATAAAGACGCGTGTTTCCATCCCCGCGCTGCCGCGCACGCCAGCGAGGTCGCAAGCAGCGAGGAATTCCTCCACGCCATCCAACACATCGAAGTCGACGATGCCCATAAATTTGTAGCCGGACTTCTTCGCCAGCCACGCGAGCGCGGTCGGCGAGTAGCCGTAGGCGTTGTACGAAAAGAAGGTGTGGCAGTGCATGTTGGCGACGTCGGACGGCGGCGCGATGTCTACCTCGCCCTGGTCGGCCAAAGCGAGCAGTTCGCGCAGCGCAGCGGTGCGTTGAGTGATGTCGAAGTCATTCAGTTGTGTTTCGAGCGTCCTAAGTTGTGTGTCCATCAGCAGTGAAGTGCTCTCCTAAAAAGTAAAATCACGAATCTATACAAATATCGGTGTTCGCCGAACCTTCACGAATAGAGCTGAAATTAGTGTGGATTAGTGAAGATTCGTGGTGAAATCCGTCATCTGTTATTTACCCAAATGTCTCTCGCATCCGCTCACAATAATACTGCACATTCTCCCATTTGGCATCCGGCGCGATGCGGTGATCGGGGCCGGGGATGTAGCCGCCGAGGTCGACCAGCGGCTTGAGACGCTCGATTTCGGCGTCCACGGCGGCGTAGTCGCGGCTGAAGACGACCTTGTCCATCCCGCCGACGCCGCGCAGTTCGCGCCCGTACTGCGTCCGCCACGGCGCGATGCTGGAGCGCCACGTCCCGACCTCAATCGGGAACATCGTGTTGACGCCATTCTCCAGCCACACCGGCACGAGCTTGGTCACGTCGCCGTCGCTGTCGAGCGAGACGATGTCGATGCCGTAGCGGTTCACCAGTTCGGTGAGGCGCTGGTAGTGGTGGCCCGTCATCCGCCGGAACGCGCGCGGGTTGATGAGCGGCCCGCTCTTGAAAGAGATGTCTTCCCAGAAGTGCGCGAAGTCGAAGGGGGCCGGCCCGCCATCTGGGCATACCAGCTCCAACGTTGTCTTGGTGGTCTGGTAGCACAACTCGGCGGTGACGTCCACGATTTCCTGTAACAGGTCGGGATCGTCCGCCAGCATATACGACAGCCCCACGATACCGATCCAATCGCGAATGACGCCGAACAGGCTGCCGACGTAGATGCCGTAGGGATTCGTCCACGCGCCGCGCCGCAGATAGTCCAGCCCGCCTTGATCGAAGCGCACCATCGCGCCGTCACAGTTGACCCAGGCGTGCGTGACGCGCTCGTCGCTGTAGTGTAACCGGGGCAGGTAGTGTTCCTCCCACGAAGGACGATCCTTGAGCAGGTGTTCGATCTCCTGGGGGATGGAAACCGCATCGTCCTTTTGCAGGACGATCACCCCCTCATCGTTTTGGATGTGCCGCCCGCCGTCGGGTAACTCGCGGATCACCTTAGTCTCGAACGCGGGACGCAGCCGCGTGGCAGGGCCATAGCACGTGCTCCAGTTGAAGTCGAAGCCGAGCTTGGCGGCGATGACCGCACCCGTGGGATTGCCGTCGCCCCACGCCTGCGCTTCTGCGACGGTAATGTGCCCTTCTGCCGCCCACTTCTCCAGCGTCTCGCGCCAGTAGCCGAAGTGAACAAGGGGCATGCGGTCATAATCTTGATAATGTAGAATTGCGTGGACGCGTTCACGGTTGTTCATTAACTAACCTCAATCATCGCCCGCAGCACGCCATCTTTATATCCTGCCACCAACTCAAACGCTTCGACGATGTGTTCCAGTGGGAAGTGATGCGTGGCCAGCGGCGCAATATCGACGAGGCCCTTGCTCACCATGCGGATGGCGCGCGGATACGTGTGCTTCATCCGCCGCACCAGCTTGATGGTGAGTCCCTTGCGGCGAATGACCGAAGCGTTCATCGTCATCGTATCGTCGGAGGGGATGCCCACGACGACGACCTTGCCGCCCGGACACGTTACGCGCGCCGCCTGATCGGGTGTCTCGTGCGCGCCCGCCGCCTCGAAGGCCACGTCTACGCCGCGCCCATCCGTGGCGCGCATGATCGCCGCGACGACGTCCTCCGCGTTGGGATCGAAGACCGCATCGGCGGCATAGTCCAGCGCGAACTGTTGGCGGTGTGCCAGCGGTTCGGTCATGTAGATCGCGCCTGCGCCCGCAGCCTTCGCCACCGCCGCCGTCATCAGCCCGACGGGACCGGCGCCCAGGATGGCGACCGTCTGCCCAACCTTGAGGTGCGCCAGATCGACGGTGTGGATGCCTATGCCGAGCGGTTCTAGCAGCGCGCCGTCGTTCGGGCTGAAGCCTTCCGGCAGCGGGAAGCAGTTTTCGGCGGGCATAACGGCGTATTCTGCGAACACGCCGTCAATTGGCGGCGTGCCGCAGAAGCGCACATTCGGGCAGATGTTGGGATGCCCGTGCTGGCAGAATTCGCACTCACCGCAGGAGATCGCCGGTTCCACGGCGACGAGTTGCCCCAACTGTAGCCCGTGTTCGCCTGCGACGCCCGGCCCGAACCCGGCAATCCACGCCGAAAACTCGTGGCCCATCGTGATCGGCTCCTTCACAATCGCGTCGCCGATGCCGCCTTCGAGGTAGTAGTGCACGTCCGACCCGCACGTGCCCACCGAGGCGATCTTGAGCAGCACCTCGCCCGCTCCCGGCGTGGGGATGGGCGCGCGCTCCACCCGCAAATCCCGAATCCCGTAGAGCCGGGACGTAAGCATTGTTTTTTCTGACATTGTTTTTCTCCTTGATGGGGGATTGGTAACTGGTAATGGGTAACTGGTAAAGAGTAAAGAGTAAAGAGTAAAGAGTAACTGGTGATATGCGGAGCGCCTTGATACCGATTACCGATTACTGATTACTCATTACCCATTTCTCATTACTCATTTCTCATTACCGATTACCACACTTTTACAAAACTCGGCGTCACCTTGATAATCAAATTCTCCGGCGAGTTGGCCCACTCTTGCGGATCGGGGGCCAGGACGCCTTCGGGGCCCATGTAGCGGGCGTAGATGCGCAGCGCCATATCGCGCACGAAGTCGCGCGGCCCGATGATCAGTTCCGCTTCGCCCTCGAAGACGACGGCGGAAACGCCATCCACGCTTTCGGCCACATCGATGACGATGGCGCATTTGGGATTCCCGCGCAGCTCGCCGATTTTGCGCGTGCTCGCGTAGGAGCTGATCCACATCACTTCCCCGTCCCAGTCGTACCACACCGGCACGACGTGCGGCTGCAACGTCTCCGGCGAAACGGTGGCAAAGCACGCCAGCAACGGCGCAGCCAGAAAAGCGTCGATTTTAGCTTTTTGTTCAACGGGTAATGAGATCATTCGTTACTCCTTCGAAAATAGCTTGGATCGCCAGCATCCTGCTGGCCTCCGTATTCGGCGGTGTGGCATCCCACTCTCTTATAATTCCAGAATCTTTAACGATTCTTCCCGCATAAATGCCTCAATGAGGTGCGGCTTATGCTCGGCTCGTGCGATCACGTCCGCTGCGCGAATATGGACTTCCACCGTCCACCTCTCGTTGCGATCCTCCTGCGTCGCCGCGTAAACCACGCCCTCCATCTTCGCCCAACAGATCGCGCTCATACACATCGGGCAAGGTTCATACGTCGTGTACAACCAGCACCCGCGCAAGTGATGGTTGCCGAGTTTCTTGCACGCCTGGCGGATCGCGTTTATCTCTGAGTGGCCTGTCACATCATGTTCCTCTGAAAAGATTGTGCCTCCGCTCAGCGCGATGATTTCGTTATCCTGTACGATGAGACAGCCCACTGTTCCGTGGGTGTAGCCGAATTCAATCGCTTGTTCCATCAGTGCGCGGTTTGGATGTTGCATGGACGACTATTCCTCGAAATACAGCGCCTCCAACGACGCATTGACGCCCGGCGCGCCGAAGAGCGGCAGGTCGCGCAGGTGCATCACCTCGCCCAGGCGCTTGACCGCCGCGTAGTCCAGGGCTTTGATCCCGCCGCCCAGTTGCGCCGCCATGATGATCGACTGCGCGGTGGCTTCGAGCAGCTCGACGTTCATCAGCGTCCAGTAGATGTCGCCCCGGCTCATTGTCACCAGGCCGTGGTTCTCCATGATAAAACTGTTGTACTTGGGCAGATACGGGCCGAAATTGTCGGCCAATTCCTGGGTGAGCGGCTGCCCGTAGGGGACGACGGGAACCGGCCCGATCTCGGTCGTGGTTTCCGGGTAAAGCGGCAACAGCAGGTAGTTCTCGCCGCCGGAGATCGCCAGCGCGCCGACGGCGGGGGCGTGGCAGTGGATGACCGAGACGACGTCGGGCCGTTCGTTGAAGAACTTGAGATACATCGGCAGTTCGCCGGTGGGGCGGCGCTCGCCTGCGACGGTCTCCCCGGCCAGATTGACGAACACCACGTCCCTGGCGCGGATGTCGCCTTTGTTGCGCTGCGTGGGTGTGATGAGCACCAGGTCGTCCTCCAACTTCCACGCCAGATTGCCGCCGTACCCGGTGACGTACAGATTGCGTGCCAGCCGGCGGCACACCTTGACGAATAATTTTACTTCGCGCCGGTATTGTTTGTAAAGAGTCATCGTTTCTCCTTGATAGTCAGATCGTCTTTAGCCGGATAGTCGTTAGTCTCAGTAGATCACAAATTGTCACCCCGAACGTAGCGAGGGGTCTCGTTTCTGTAGCAACGAGATTCCTCACTGTGTTCGGAATGACAGTTTGAGCTGGTTGCATATCTTGTGTTAAGCCGCAGCTTTACGAAATTTCGATCTACTGAGTCTTGTAGTCATTGATCCGGTTATTTTGATGAGTGCCATTCTACGTATCTTCTCAAAAATCTGGGGGTGGGGGTTTGGGGG
>JBNGDO010000066.1:0-2909 GCA_049975385.1 Anaerolineae bacterium
CCCTCATATCCCCGCCTTTAGGCGAAAAAAATACTTATGCGCCTTTCCGGTAAAAAAAGCGCCGTACAAACACGAAGAGCGCGATGGGCGGGAGCACAAACGGCAACACGACGATACTGAACCAGATCGCCAATTCTGCTAAAACGCGCAGGATCGCAGCAAGGGTGTTGCCCGCATTCTCAACGACGCGGCCAGCACTCCAGGGTTCGGGGGCCGGCGTTGGGGTCGGTGTGGGCGTTGGCGTTGGGCTTGGCAGATCGGGCAACTTCGGCGAGAGTTCCACGGTGATCGTCGAGTACGACGCGCGATCGAAGAGGTAGTTCATCCGCCCCTGCACGGCTTCGATCTCCGCTTCGACGGCCTTGAGTTCCGCGTTGACCTTCAGCGCCTCATCGACGGTCTGCGCCTGATCCAGGAAGGTGCGGATGCGATCCCGCGTGGCTTCGAGGTTGCGCAGACGCGAATCTAGATCGACGTACTCATCGGTGACATCCTGCCCGCCGGCGCGCTCGTCATCCACCGTGAGCGCGATGTCGCGCAGACGCCGCATCGCCGCCTCGAACTGGTCCACCGGCACACCCAGCGTGACGCTCGCGTACTTGTACTCCACATCCAGCCACGACTGGTACCACACCCGCGAACTGACGATGTACCCGCCCACGTCGCCAACGATCTGCGTCAAGCGGTCGATGGCGACATCGGTGTTCTCCACCGTCAACTGCAAATCGGCGTTTTTGACGATCATACGGTTAGTGCGGGGCGCAGCCACGGCGGGCAGCACATTTGCTCCGGATGCGGTCGGTGCCGGTGTCGGCATCGGTTCCGATGTGGCGGCAACTTCAACGGGCTTCTCGACCACCTTCTCAACCTCGACTTCAACCGTTTCGACAATCTGTTGAGGCCTGGGAGCTGCACAGGCTGAGAACAACACCACGGAAAATACCACCAACGAAAGCCAGAGATTGCGTTTCATGATTTTCCTCCTATGTGTGAATTGAGACTGTTTTGAGGATCGCCCTCGAAAGAGAGTGCCCTCACTTATCCAGTTCCATGCACCTCAGGAGGAAAAAGTTCACAGTATAAGGGCTTGCCGACCACGAATAGGAGAACGAATAAACGAATTTAGGCCTCAACCAAACCAAAAACGTACAGTAGCCAGGCGCCCATTCGTTTATTCGTTTTGAATTCGCGGTCGGCCTACACGCCCGAATCGTTATCACAAGAATACAGGCGCGAACATTGTCCGCGCCTGTATTCCGATGAATCCGTTGAGCCTACGGCACCGCCACCTCAATCGCGACCGCATCACCCATCTGCGCACCTTCGGCGTTCACGCGGAAGAGGAAGATTCCGCGTTCGTCGGGACGGATGACGATTTGAGCACTCGTCACGCCGTCCGCTGGTAGCGTTAGCATATCATCGCCAGAAAGCAACGTGTACCATGTATCCGGCGAAGGCAGCACGCTGACGTTTTGTGCTTCAGGCAGGAAATTGTAGATCGTTGCCGTAATCGTCAACGGTTCGCCCACGCGAATCTCGTCCGCAAGAGCCAACTCGACGAAGAAGTCCTGGAACACCACCAGATCATACGTCGCTGCGCCCAGATCACCATCGCGGGTGGAGGCCAGCGCCGTCAGCTTCCACGTCGTAATGGTATCCGCCAGTGCAAGGTCGAACGCAAGCGCCCCGTCCGGGCCGGTCAAGGCCTCGGGCACCCAGTAGAGCGTCTCCGGGAAGATGTGGCGCAGCGGATAAGGTTCCGCCGGGATCGGCAACTGCGTGACTTCCGGTACCGCCGTCGGCATCGGTGAAGGCGTTGGAGGGATCTCAACCGGTATCTCGACCTCGACTGTTTTCTCAACAACTTTCTCCACCTCTACGGTTTTCTCAATAACCTGAGGCGTAGGCGCACCACACCCCGCCATCCACGCCAGCGGCCCGGCGTAGATTACAGGATCACCCAACACGCGCGTCAAGCCGGAGGTGAGTGCGGGAACCGCGGGCAGCGTCACCGCCAGGAAGACGAGGAGAATCGCCAGGGCCGTCATCACCCACCCCACAGAACGCCGTCCTTCAACGACCAGGCCCTGTCCCAAGAGCACCAGCGCGCCGATCAACAGCAGGAAGGTCACGACGAGGACGATCACCAGCCAAGCCACCGGGCCGTTGCCTTGCGCCGCCAACGTCACGAGCAAGCCGCCAAGTAGCAGGTAGACCGCCAGCAGCCCCGCGACGAGTTGCACACGCACGTCACGCCGCCGCCAGCCGTGGACCAGCACGACGATCAACAGGACGAGGATGAGGCTCAGCAGGCCTACGAAGATAGCGCTGGCGAGCGCCGGCAGCAGGAGCGCCAGCACGACGCCCCCTATCGCCAGCGGCGCGAGGATGACTACGCCCAGCAGCCCCCACCCCAGACGGCGCAGCGCACGTCCCAGCACGCCTTTCAGTTCAAGCCCGCGCAGCACGATCACGCTCACCGCCAGCGGCAGCACGATCAACACCAATACTAACTCCCAGTTGAGTAGTTCCCGGGCGCGGGCTGCCTCGTCGACCGGCGTCGTCGTTGAGGTGGCACGCAGCGAGAAATCGGCGACCGGCGCGCCCGCCCACGCCGCCTGCGCCGCTACGTCCTGCGCGGCGCGGACGTCAGCCTCGGCTTCCAACAACGCAGGTGCATCCAATCCCGTCACGCCGCGCCGTTCGAGCATCGCCTGATCCAACAGGAAGTACGCGCGGGCAAAACTCGGGGGAAGCGTGTCCAGGGCGTAGACCGAGGTATCGACCACGGCAATGCCCAACGCGGCCTCGACCGGCGCGGCAATGCCGCCCGTCTCACGGCTGGTTTGGATGTTGACACGCGCCGTCTCCCCTGGATAGTAGCTCTCCCGGTCGGCGGTGACGTCCAC
>JBNGDO010000066.1:3009-19332 GCA_049975385.1 Anaerolineae bacterium
GGCGCGCCGTCGGGATAGGCCGTCATCACAAAGACGGTGTTTTCGACGCCGGGTTTGAGCAAACCACTTTCAGGAATTGCCTTGATGAGGATCGGCTCCGGCGCAACCGGGATCTGGTGGCGCAGTCCGGCGCGTTGCCCGGCAACATCCACGACTTCGACATTCAACTCAAAGAGCATGCTCGCGGCAACCGGGACGTCGATGGGCAATACGAAGCTGAAGTCGAAGTGGCCTTGCGCATCGGTTTGACCGGAAACAATGACGCCATCCGCACTCAGCAGCGTCACCTGCCCACCCGCCACGGGCTTACCGAAGAAGTACGCCGCGTCCACTGTGCCCTGCACCGTCTCGGCAGGTGCATAGAACGCGCGCGCCGTCTCCATCGTCACGTTGAACGCCGGAAGATCGTAGTCATCCACGGTGATTGCGCGCTCGGAGATTGTGTCGCCCACCGTTGCGCGCAGCGTGTAGATGCCCAACGGAATGGCGGTAGGGAGCTCGACGTCCCACGCAGCCACACCGAACTCAGAAAGCGGCACAGTGCCACGTTCGATCCGCTTCTCCTCCACATCCAACAACTCGAAGGTGACTTTCTGCGCCGACACGGGCTTGAAATCCGTCGCATCCAACACCAGGCCGCGCGCATGGAGCGTCTGGCCGGGGCGATAGGCAGATTTGTCACCCGCAAGGTAGATTTTGTAAGCCCGTTCGATGGCGATTGGGCGGACGATACGACTTTCTCCGGCAGTGGAACGCGTCTCCACGACGAGATCCAGCGATCCTGAAAGGTCATCCGGTACAGCAAAGGCCACATCCGCGCTACCGCTCGCATCGGTGACGCCTTCGTAGACGACGCGGGCTGGTTTTGCCGCTTGCGCCAACTGCACCGCGATCTCCGCTCCGGCGACGGGCGCGGCTCCCATCGAACGCACGATAACGCGCAGCGCGGCCTCCGTTCCCGGCGCGAAGCGATCCTGACCGAGCACGAGCGTCTCCTGGGGCACAGGTGGCGCGGGAAGCGTGAAGACCTGGTAGGCGTTGAACGAGAAGAGGATGAGCAACAGCGCCATCACGGCTTGCGCGAGAACACCACGCCGCTGCCAGAGAGTCCACTGCCAGCGTGGACGCTCCAATCGGTCGCGCAGCACATCCCGGATGCGGTTGGCAGCAGCGTAGGAGAGGCGCACGGGCGACATCGCGGCGTCGAAGGTGGCATCCAGGTCGCGCGTTAGGACGCGCAGTTCCGCCAACGCCGCCGCGCACGCCGGGCAGCGCACCAGATGCGCCTCCACCCGCGCGCGTTCCGTCGCGTCTAGCTCGCCATCGAGATAGGCGAGTAATTCATCTTCAACGTGAATATCGTTCACCTACTGCTCCCCTGTCTACGGTCTACTGTCTACCGTCTACTGAGCCAATAACTGCTGAAGCTTACGATGCGCATTGTACAACCGCGACTTCACCGTTCCCTCCCGCAGACCCAACACTTCGGCGATTTCGCTATACGCCAGACCTTGCTGGTAACGCAGCATCACGACAGCGCGATGCCCCTCCGGCAACTGATCCACCGCACGCCACAGATGGCTCGCCCGCTCCCCGTCCAAAAAACCCGCCTCCGGTTTCTCAGATGAAGGCGATGGCAACCGTTCAAGTCGCTCGGCAACATCATCCCACTCTGCGGAAGGCAGTTTCTTGCGACGCAACCGCATCCGCGCGCGGTTGAGCACCACGCGATAGAGCCACGTCTCGAAGCGCGCCGGACCGCTAACATCGTAGTTAGGGAGCGCCTTGAGCACGTCAAGGAAAGCCTCTTGCGCCGCGTCTTCCGCCTCCTCGCGGTTGCGACTGACGAAGAAAGCCACGCGGTAGACATAGTCCTTGTAGCGGTCGTAGAGCGCCTCGAAAGCGCGCGGCTGCCCGCGCTGAAACCGTGTGATAAGATCTGCCGTAGGGACACCGCCGACTTCGGCTGCCCGGCTACTGCCGGTCAAGGCGAAGAGCCAGCGCGCGACACGCCGCACCAGAGCTGGCCAGATGGACAGCCCTTCAATGGGGCGCGACATTCCTACAGCAAGAACAGACACGCGATCACTCCTCTGTCCTAATCGTTACATGCAGTCTGAGACGAAAAAGTTCGATACACAAGGATTAATAGCGGATGACGCCTGAAGGCGTTGGCTAAAAAACCTTCTAGTCGATAACGACCTCGTCAAGGTTCTCTTCCGGTTGAGGATAATGCATATCGAATCCCTCCAACGTCTTCACGAGCACATCGCTGATGACGAGGTTACGGTACCATTTGCGATCCGCCGGGACGATGTACCACGGCGCCCACTCGGTGCTGGTCTCGCTGAGGACTGCCTCGTAAGCGCGCGTGTAGTCATCCCACAAAGCGCGCTCCCCAAGGTCGCCGACGTTGAATTTCCAGTTCTTATCCGGCTCATCCAACCGCGCCTGCAGGCGTTCCTTCTGCTCATCCTTGCTGATATGGAGGAAAAACTTAAGGATCGTCGTCCCTTCTTCCGCCAGCATGCGCTCAAAGTCATTGATATGCGCGTAGCGACGGCCCCACACTTCCGGCGGAACCAGGTTATGCACGCGCACCACCAGCACGTCCTCATAGTGGCTCCGGTTGAAGATCACGATCTCACCCTTGCCCGGCGTGTGCTTGTGGACACGCCACAGATAATCATGGGCTAGCTCTTCCCGCGTGGGGGCTTTGAAGCTCGCGACTTTCACGCCCTGCGGATTGACGCCGTCGAAGACGTGACGGATCACCCCGTCTTTGCCGCCCGTATCCATCGCTTGCAGCACGATGAGAACCTTACGTTTATCCTCGGCGAAGAGTAGTTCTTGCAGTTCTTCCAGCCGCCGGTTGAGCTTCTTTGTCGCTTTCTTGCCGTCCGATTTGCTCACATCAAACATGGTCTTATCATCGGGCGAATATTGAGATAGATCGACTTGCGTTCCTGGTTTGACACGATAGATATTCATCGCAACCTCCTTTAAGAATTACGAATTGTAAATTACGAAACAGCCTCTGTAAACAAACGCACGTCCTCGGCGAGCATATCTGGTTTGTCCTTAGGAAACACGCCGATGCAGACGGCGTCTTGCGGGCGCAGGTGTTGTGCGACGAAGGCAAAAGCTTCACGCGGGTCATTGCGCCCGGCAGCAAAGATTTTGTAGTGGATAGCAGGCGCGCGCAAGCGCTTGATCGTTTCCACCATCGCGGCGCGATCCTCCTCGGAGAAGACCTCCACCGCTCCGTGGACATGTTCGGCATTCTGATCTCGGGGTGTGGGATTGTAATACGAGCACATGTGGAAATCCAGGTCGAGATACTCATCAGCCCACTGGTGTACAAGCGGGTTGTGTCCTGCGACGCCCGCCGCGCACCCCGCATCCTTGATCATTGCGATGATGTCCGACACAATATCGAGTTGGTTCTGCGCGTAGCGGAAGTCCATCTGCCCACCATGGAGGTAGACGGCTGCCGCGCCCGTGCTGATAGCCCCGGCGACGTTGCCGGACAAGCTGGCAAACTCCGGCGCGGTCTGCGCGAACCATTGAATCGTGCCACCTTCGTTCCAGTACTCCAGCAGTGTGCGGCGGATGTGCCGATCGGCGCGTCCCAGGAATGTGTCGATGCCCAACGCTTCAGCCTGACGCATCGTCTCTTTGATGCGCGCCGTGGTGAAGTAGCGCGCCATCTCCCTGTCCATATACCGCGTCTGGTGAGAAAATCCACTAAACGGATTCCCCCCAAGGATAATCTTGCTGACGGACAAGTGCGCAAATTTCACAGTATCCATGGATATAATCACCTCCTTGCAAAAAGTAGAGGACAATGAGAAATGAGCGATTTGTATGGATTTGTGGTCGAATCAGGCTGCCGGCAACCACAGCGTGAAGGCGCTTCCCTGCCCGAGCTCACTTTCGACGCTGATATGACCGCCGTGAGCACGCACAATCTCATCCACAATACTCAACCCCAATCCTGTACCGGGAACGTGACCCGATTCGGCCAGCGCACCGCGAAAGAAACGATTGAAGAGTTTGGGCTTTTCATCGGGCGAAATGCCTGGACCCGTATCCCGAACAGCAAGTGTCACCCATTGCCGGGCGTTAGCCTCGACTGTGGCAAGTGTAATATGCACGTCCCCACCAGGGGACGTGAAAATCAACGCGTTCTCCACCAACTCCTTCAGCGCCTGTTGCAGCCGGGATAGATCGCCTCTAACATCCGGTAAATCGTCCGGTATAGGGTCAGCAGTTAACGTCACATCTTGTGCGCTGGCCTGGTTCTGGTAACATGTCGCCGTATCAGAAACGACAACGGCAAGGGGAATCGACTCCCACGTCGTCACAGCCTGGCCGCTATCCAACGAAGCAATCTCGAGAATATCCTCAATCAAGTGCTCCAGGCGCGCCGACTGGCGCTCCAGGGCATGCAAATATTTCACAGCTCTCTCTGCCGAGTGCTCCGACTGCAACAGATACGCGGAGAGTTTGATGCTCGTCACCGGGGTGCGCAGTTCGTGGGAAACGTTGGTGATGAACTGGCTACGCGCGCGCTCCAACGCCTTGAACTTGGTGATGTCCTGGTGGCTAAAGATATAGCCTGTGCGCTCGCCCTCATACTGCAAGGATGCGATCGTCAGCACAGCATCGTAGGTGCGACCGCTTTTATGCCGCATGGTGATTTCACGCTGTGAATAGGCCCCCGTCTGCCACGCGAACTGCCGGGAGCGGCGATCCAATTCAGGCATCTCCTGAACCATAAGGGTGTACATCGGGCGACCAACGATTTCGGCGCTGCTGTACCCCGTTAACGTCACGAATGCCTCATTCACATACTGGATGCGCATGTCCATATCGGTAACACTGATCGCATCGCCGATACTGCGCAGTATCGCTTCACTTTTGTCTTTTTCAGCAACTGCCTCGGCCGTACGTTCGGCGACCAGCGTTTCGAGGGTACTGTTGAGTTGTGCGAGTGCCGCCTCAGCTTGTTTGCGCTCGTGAATCTCGTGAGCCAGATCTCTGTTGAGAACTTTCAGTCTGTTAGATTGCTCGACCAAGCGCTCGAATGCCATCCGAGTGCCCTCCTGGCTGGTCGCCACCAAATACGTCCCCAGAAAAATCGTCAGCAAAAACGTCGCGAGGTCAACCCAATTTTTCGTCTGTTGGCTCAAAGAGAGCGTGATCGGGAGCAAGATAGGGGTTCTGAGTACATAGATAAACACCAGGCCCACAACAAGCAAAATAGCAGCAAACCCAAAACCTGCGCGGCGAGAAATCAGAACACCGGCCATAAGTGAAATCAACAGACCCAGAATAGCAAACGCAACAACCAAATCTTCGAAAAGCAACGCCAGAGCCAGGCCAATCATAGTAACGATGGAAATCAACAACCAGCTACTCGCAAGCACTTTCCCGCGTTTACTCCACCGTGCCGCCAGAACATAACCGCCCAAACCCAACAGCATAATGGCGAAAAGCGCCCACAGTTGCCAAACCGAGCCATGCAGCACAGCAAAAATGAGCACAATCAATGTCCCAAGCGCCAATGCAACGCCGATCCGGTGTAGGATACAGTTCAGCAAACGTGACTGTTCAGTTGCAATCCACACATCCGTAATGACAAGGTTCTGCGTGCTGAGGATATCATCTGTTGGCGTCTGGAGATTTTTCTTCATTCTGACACTCCTAGAGCAAGGCCACGGTGAAAGGATCGTCAGCGGCTACTGCAACGCGATTTCGCAGTGGCCGTCCAAAATCCGGCGCGGCGATTTCGACGATGTCTCCATCCTCAAGCCGTATATCGTCTGCAAAGCTCAACGTCGCCGTGCCAAAGAAGTGAACGTGGACATCATCCGCCTGCCGGAACTGAAGATATTTGAAATGATGGTGTTCCAGGTTGGCGATGGTGTGCGACATGTTGTCCTCACCGCTGAGAAAAGGCTTCTCCCAAATAACACAATCGTCGCGCAGAATACGCGATATGCCGCGAACGTTCCCAGGCAGATCGCCAAGCAACAACTCTGGGCCGAAGGAACACGGGCGCAGTTTGGAGTGTGCCAGGTAGAGGTAATTCTGGCGCTCCATCACGTGATCGGAGAACTCATTGCCCAGCGCAAACCCCACCCGGTAGGGCATGCTGTCGGAACCGATGACATACAGCCCGACGATTTCCGGCTCCTCGCCACCATCCAACGCAAACGCGGGGCTGACAAGCGTGCCGTAAGGTGGAACGATCCAACGGCCATCGCCCTTGTAGAACCATTCCGGTTGCACACCCACCTCGCCAGGCCCAGGCCTGCCACCTTCCAGCCCGATCCGGAACATCTTCATGCTATCCGTAAGCACGCTATCCGTAAGCACGCTATCCGTAAGCACGCTGTCTGTAAGCGCCTCCGACTGGGCTTTGTGCATCCTATCGCGCGCGTCAGCACTGCCCAGATGCGTGAGGCCAGTACCGGTGATAAGCATATGCGCCGGGTCGGGATGGTCAAGCGGAGGGAGCAAGCGCCCTTCATCCACCAATGCTCCGTAATCAACGCGCCGCGCGAGGGTGTGTTGCTCCAGTAACGCGATCAGCGTCATCTGCTTCTGGATGGCCTGCTGTGCCAATTCGTAGATCGTTGTTACTTCGACGAGCATGTCTATCGTTTCAAAGTCCCGTACGATTCCAACCCGTCGTTTTCCATCCTCGTCTACAAACTGCACAATCCGCATCCTCTACACCCCTTTGACAAACCACATCACGCACTCGATACCAACGATATTTTACAGTGAAATCCAGACTACAAAAGCCACTGTTTTCAAGGGATATTTTTCATTTGCTGACTACCTTCGCAAGGAAAAACTCCCTCGACTCCCTTAATTTATGGACAAATTGTGAAAGTTGTATAGAATTGTAATAGGCTTGCATTGCAAGTCTGACCTCTGGATGCAACTGGCGCGGAACATTCTTTCACTTTTTAATCACACTATGAGGAGGAGGATACAATGAGAATCAAAATTTGGCCGTTGGCACATGTCACAGTATTCGTAGTGTTGTTTGCGCTCGTCTTTGGCCTGGCGCTCGCCTGCTCAAACCCCAAGATGTTGGCCGCACAAGAGCCAGAACCCAAGCTGGAAGGCGGCGCCTACACATCCTGGTGGCATGGCGAGTATTCGAGTGCCAATTCAGATCAAACGTTAGCAAAGATTCAAGATACCGGAACGGAGTGGATCAGCCTGTTGGCAACGTGGTACCAGGATACACTTACTTCGACCACGATCTATTCGGATGCCAACCGCACGCCCACCGATGCGGATGTCATACACGCGATCGAGACAGCGCATACGCTGGGGCTCAAAGTCATGCTGAAACCACATCTGGACGTACAAACGGGGGAATGGCGTGGATACATCGGCGAGGGAGTCTTCACAACCGAAGCGCAGTGGGATGCGTGGTTTGAAAGCTATCAGGCCTTCATCAACCACTACGCGCAAATCGCCGCCGATCACGACGTGGAGATGTTCTGTGTTGGGACCGAACTGGATAAGACTGCAGTAGAGGAGATGCGCTGGCGCGGAGTGATCACCGGAACGAGCGGCGTTGGCAGCATTTACGAAGGCCCGCTGGTCTATGCCGCCAATCACACCTACACCAACACCGTGATGTTCTGGGATGCGCTGGACTACATCGGCATCGACGCTTATTATGCGCTGGCTACCACCACAACCGCCACGTTGGAGGATTTCAAAACCGGGTGGGTAAGCCCAACAGCCTTCCTGGAAGAACTGGCGGATGAGTGGGACATGTCTATCCTCTTCACCGAGGTTGGCTATCGCAGCATCGATGGTGCCGGGATGGCCCCGTGGGCCTATGAAGGGAATCCCCCGTTAGATCTGCAAGAGCAGGCCGATCTGTATCAGGCACTCTTCGAGACCGTCTACCAGGAACCGTGGTTTGCCGGTGTATTTTGGTGGAACTGGACAACCAATCCAATGCAGGGCGGGCCTTGCGACCGCAACTACACGCCGCTCGACAAACCGGCCGAGATTGTGCTACGAGAATACTTCGGTGGCGAGCCCAAGGAAACTGGCGGAGGTCTCAACCCACGCCCGGATACAACAAAGACCAGGGATATCTACATTGATAATGAACTAGCACACGCCGAAGACTGGAGTTGGGGTTGGTGGGATGGTACATGGCATGGCGGCACGATCGTCTATACCGCCACCGATGAAGTCTACGCTGGGGAGTCCTCCATCCGCGCCGATCTAATCGGACAAGACTGGGATGCCGCACAGTTTGGCGGCTGGGGAGACCAGTTAAATACCGCCTACAATTATGGGCTGGAATTCTACATCAAACAGGAAAACCTCGATCACGGCCTGCAGATACTCTTCTCAGATGGTGGCAACACACTCGATTACTGCCGGTACACCGTTGAAGTCGTCGACGGGTGGAGCCACGTGCGCATCCCGTTCGTAGAGGCAAACTGGCTCGACAAGGACCTGTCGCTAGTAAATTTCGCCTTCCAGACAATGGGCAACGACACCACATTCTGGCTCGATAATATGCGCGTGCTTGGCGCCATCCCTGTTGAACTCGACGACGGCTACGAGCAGTCTGCCAAAGCCGGCGAAACCGTGACCTACACCCACGCCCTGAAAAACTACGACGACGAAACGGCATCGTTTGCGCTTTCGGCTGACTCATCGCGCAATTGGCCGCTGGAACTGCTGATCGGCGATCCTGGCTCGACCTATCAGGGGCCGTTCCCGCTGGAGGCAGGGATGACTACCACAGTGCAAATTGTGCTGACCATCCCGCTCACTGAAACTGCTGGCGTGACCGATACCACGACACTTGTCGCAAACGGTGTGGACACCATCGTCATGTACAGCGACTCTCTTGAAGACATCACGACAGTGCTGCCAACAACTCGGTTTATCTACCTGCCGCTCGTGATGCGGAATTTCTGAGTGTCTCAAACGCGCCAGATATGCTCACCCACACACCCGCCGGAGAACTCCGGCGGGCGTGTCTTTCACTCCAAAATCCGCAGTGCAATCCGGTCCGCAGCCCGTATAGCAGACGTCATATCTCCGCTGAAGGTCAACTGAGGATCGAGTAGCGCCGCTTCCTGCGCTGCGAAGTACGCCTCCGCCGTCTGTTGTCCGGCAGCGACCAATGCTTCACGGCGTTCGACAGTCATGTCAAACTCGGTGGTGCCGTAGCCCTGCGCCGGCAAGCGAATGACAAAGCGTTCGAATGCTTCGATCACCATCTTGTCGTGCGCCTGCGACATCGTGTTGATGAGTCCCAGAATGCGCTGCACCGGCTGCAAGTCGGCAAAGCTGAAACCGGCGGCAGTCTGCCCCGGCTTCTCCGGCGCGTTCAGCACGGCTATGGTTTCATCGATGAGAAATCCAAGCACGCGGTCGCTCGTTTTCGGTCCCATCACGGCAGTGACAGATGGCAGGCCGGAGACGAACAACTCCAGCGGGAAATTCGAAAGCACGCCGCCATCCACGATGGCGTGATCCGTGAGGGCCTTACCACAATACGTCCCCCACCCTGTCTGCCAGATGACCTCCTGCCACACCAGCGGAATGTTCATCGACATGCGCACCGCCCAGACCAACGGGCAATCCGGAGCCGTGCGATGGTTGAGCACCAACAACCGCTCTCCCGTAATATCCGAGGCCACCAGTGTTAAATCTGTCTGAGTCGCGGCGTAGAACTCCGCCAGCGTCATCCCGCTGAAGTCTCGCGGTGCGCCGTGATACGTGCCAGTATCCAGCTTGTTCGTCATCCAGGCAATGAAGGGATCGGCGGAAAACCACCCGCCGCGCTCCACGAAGGAGAACAGGTGAGAGAAGCGCGGCTGTTTCGCCAACAGTTTGATGAGAGCGTCATCCAGCTTGGCCTCGACAGAATCGGGCAGGAAAGGCAGATCGAGGTTCCGCAGTAACGCGTGAATGACGCCATCGTGAAGCGCAGCCGCATCGAAGGGGCCGGGTGTCCCCATAAAGCTGGTAAACACCGGGCGCCCGTCCTTCTGTTCATCGAGCGCAACCAGCATCTCCTGCGCCGTATATCCCGCTGCCAACAGCGCCGCCGTGATTGCCCCCGCCGAGGCCCCTAGCAGCCGTCCAAACGTATGCCCCTCGGCCTCAAAAACCTGCATAGCCCCGACAAACACCATACCTTTCGCGCCGCCACCTTCAAAAACGAGATCGTACTGCATACACCCTCCTTTCGCTAAATGACACGCCGCCAACACACCCTGGCGAAGATTTGTCGTGGTTTAGGCATATCCAGTTTAGCACCAAAGCACAGTTCTGCATATTCCGTGAATATCGACAACGAAAAACTCCCGTCGAAATGACGGGAGTTTCGTTATACTGATCTGGTCATATTTTGCTAAACGCCTAAACACTTGTCAGATACCGGAATGAGTTTAGTTTTTATGGCCGGATCAGTAGCGCATTATGCCGGTTCCAGTATACCAGGCTCCGACACGATCGGCTCCGCCAGTAGCTCAAGCTGCCCAAGCGCGCGCAGCTCGCGATAGGTCAGCGTCCACGTGCTCGACAGATATACTTCCTTCAAGCCGTTCAGGAGAGAGGCCGGAACAGCGATCACCAGGATGAGGACGGGAAGCGCTACCAGACCGGCCACAATCCAGGCACCGACGTTGCCCATCGCCAGCCCGACCAGGCCACGCACCATCAAACCGACGACGCCACCCAACACCGCCCCGACACCGACCAGGAGCACCACAACGGGAATCATCACGATGGTCCAACCGATGGACAAACCAATCACAATCAGCCACATCAGGCCCACGTCCTTCCAGTTCTGCCGGACCAGCGCAAAACCTTGGCGCAGCGACGCCCTCACCCCCAATCCTTCCAGCACGCAGGCGCGGCGGAAAAAGTGTATCAGCGACCTGAGGAGTATAGCAACGACGATGATCACAAAGATGACGAGGAAGAAAAAGCCGATAGCAGCAACCGTCCCGATGATGCCAGCGACTTCACTGCCGCTCACCCACAGCAGCAAAGGCAAGGCCGCCATCCCTAGCAGGACGATTGCGCCGACGAAAACCGGGATGAAGATGACGAGATCGAGCAGGAACAGACGCCACGCTTCGCGCGACCACCCCAATTTCCACCCCTGGCGAAAGCGGAACTTCTCGCCGGTCTCCTCGTACTGGTCGACCATCCGTATCAGCGATGTCTCAGACACGTAGCGCGCCACCGTAGCAAGGACACCGAGCGCGAGAATGACGAGGACCAGCACGACAATCAGGGTGATGATAAGCCCTGCGCGCGGCTGCCATGCCCCACCGGTTATCTCGCGCACCAGCGCTTCGATGACCTCCCCGAAACTGCTTCCCTCTGGAATCTTGTAGCTGAATTCCGGAGAGACGTCATTCCGGTCAAACTGATAACCGGACTGCGATCCGGGCGACCCTGCCGTCCCCGTGGTCAACGCCAGGATGAGGCCGAAAATCCACAGCACACGGTACTGCTTCAAAATTTCCCACGCACGTTTCAAAACTTTTGTATGATCCATTTTTTTTCTCCTTATCTCAGATGGTCTGAGCCTTATGGCTACGACTGTGGCGTACCCACCAACTCGCTAACCAACTCCAATACAACAAGGCCATACTTATAAACAGAACGATGCTCAAGGCGATGGTCCAGCCCAAGGGGCCAATGTACCTGACGACACACCATGCGGCTTCAACCCAGGTACCGGCGGCGGCGAAACACTGCCATCCGGCCAACCAGGAACCACCAGAAGTGGGCGGCAGGATGGAAGAAAAGAGCCGGGCGGTCGCGGGAAAATTCTGCGCCAGCAGGATGCCTGAGACGACGATAAGCAGCGTCTGCACGAAAGTCCACGCGCCGAGCAATCCCACCGGAACGAGCCGCCAACCGGTTTCCAGCACCCGTTGCGTGACGGTCTGCTCTGGACGACGCGGCAAGCGCAATCCCACCTGGGCGACGAACCGGCCGGGCCGCATCAAATCGCCGGCTGCCGGACTTTCTTGCAGCAATGACGACATTGCCTGCAACGCCTCCAATTCGGCGCGGCAACTCTCACACTGCGCCAGATGTTCTTCGACACGGCGCACTTTTCGCTCCGGCAATTCTCCGTCGTGATAAGCCTGTAAGCAATCCAGTACGTGATCCATCATCCAGCCTCCAGGTATCCCCTGAGCGTCTCGCGCAACTGTGTGCGAGCGTAATTCAACCGCGACATCACCGTGCCGACCGGAATCTCCAACATTTCGGCGATTTCCTTGTACGACAACCCCTCGTACTCCCGGAGAATCAGCGCTGCGCGGCTCGCAGGCGACAGGCCAAGCACCGCCTGCTGCACATACGCAGCGCGCTCACTGCGTTCGATGGCGGCTTCCGGGCTAAGACTCGCCGCGATCAACGGTATGTTTTCGACGTCTACCGTTTCGCGCTCGCGGCGCAACACGTCCAGCGCGACGTTGAGCGCAATGCGATACAGCCAGTTCCGGAAAGATGACCGTGGTTGGTAGCGCGGTAGATGCTGCCACGCACGGATAAACGCTTCCTGCGCGGCATCCTCGGCCAGATTCGCGTCGCCGCACATCCGGTACACCACGTTGATCACACCCTCTCGATAGTGATAGACCAGTTCGCCAAAGGCTTGCCGGTCGCCCTGCTGTGCCAGGGCAACCCATTCAAGCGTCTCTTGTTCTGGAACTGCTGTTCTGTTCACGATAACGTTCGCTTTTCTGCTTCTATAACGGGAAACGGCAGCAGTTTATTCGATGAAATTGCTGTATAGACCGAGTTTACTGCGTAAACAAAAACTGGCGAGTGCAAGAACTCGCCAGTTTCGCAGTTTAGAAGCCATCACAGGCCCAACCGGAAGAAGGCGTTGGCGTTGGCAAAGAGCCAGGCGTAGGCCACCTCTTTGGCCTCGTCCAGGCTGAGATAGTCGATTTCCACCAAATCCGACAGGGCGATGGCGATGTTGTCGCGGGCGATCTGTGCGTGCGCCCAGGCCTGATCCACACTGCTGCCGCCCACGTCGGAGCCGTAGCCGTGGATTTTGCCGTGCGGCACGCTGGAAAGCGCCTGCTTGAACATGTTCTGGCAATAGATGGGATCGATGATGTTGGCCCAGCAGAAATCGAGCGCCACGTTGGGGTAGTTCTTGCCCAGGTAGAGCAGCTCATCGCCATAGGGCCAATTGGCGTGGAAGAGATCGAAACGCACGTCACGGTGCAATTCGATGATTTTGGTCAGGCCGGCGGCGTTGGTCTTGACGATGTCGTTGCGAATGCCGGCCATGTGCCCGGTGTGAAGCTGCACCGGCAGGTCGAGGTCGCACGCCATGCGCATGAAGGCGTGGAAGAGATAGTCATCGAGCGGTTTGACGCCGTCGGGATAGGACGCGCTGCGGCGCGGGTCCTCCATAAACCAGTTAAAGACGGCCTCCGCCTCGGCGCGGGTGGGATTGCCGTAATCGAGCGTGCGAGTGTAGGCGCTTTGATCTTTGAACGCGACCGCGCCGTAGGCTTTGTGGCCCTCGAAGATCGTCTTGCAAACATCGAGGTACTCGTCGAGCGAGGTGATCGTCTGTCCCAACACACGCCCGACGGCCTGTACTTCTTCGTAGCTGCGCACGGCGTGGTAGCCGGGGAGCGAGATCGCCAGCCGCCCGCGCGGGGTCAGCTTGAGCGTGCCGTCGAGCACTTTCTTCGCGTCGGGCCAGATGTCCAGGATACGGACGGCGATGTTGGCTTTTTCGAGCACGCCGTCGAAGAAGGTCTCATCCTCGTAATTCAGCAGCTTGTCCTGCATCCGTTGGAGGGCAGCGAGGGTCAGGTCGGTCTCGCCATAGAATGCCTTGAGCGCGCGGCGGACCATCATCCCGTAGCCGGTAAGTCGCGCGCGCTGCCACGCCCGCTCGAAGACGGGCCAGCGCTCTTCCAGCGGACGGTCCGTGTCGGCCAAAACAGCCATCTCCGCATCCGAGGACGCGCTGTGCAGGTCGCTCGCGAAGTAGCCGTTGACGAACATCTCGAGGACGTCCTTTTGGTTCGGCCCGCACTCAATCGCGTGGTCGTGGCAATCCACGAGGGGGACGGTTTCACAATAGTCGCGCAGGGCAGCGTAACTTTTGGCTGTGCCTTTCATTGTCCTATCCTCACGTCAATTCCGGCAAATCCTCAAAATCACCAACCTCGACCAGATACATATTCGAGTACGCCGTCAGGTCGGAGGTGTAGAGCACGGCTTTGCCGTCGGGGGTGAAGCGCGGGTGGCAGTGGGCGTGCTGGTTATTGAAGGTGCTACGGTGGTAGGCCAAGATGCGCGGGCCGACGTAACGCTCGCCATCCCACTTGAAGAGCTGGATGTAAGGCCGCGCCGCACTCTCGCTGGTGAAGACAAACGCTGCCGTGCCGTCGCCCACGATCAAGTGCTCGTCCAGGCTGTGGAAGTGCGTCGAGTGGAAGGGGAAGTGATCCTCCACACATTCGGTATTGTCCCATAGAATGTGGCCGAAAACGTGCTTCCCGGATTCGTCCCGGGGCCGCCCGTGGTAGCCGATGTGCTTGCCATCGGCGAACCAATATTCGTGGCCGATGGAGTAGTCACCATGTTGCGGACGAATCTTCCACGTCTCCCCGGTCTGGATATTGAGACCCCAGATACGCTGGTCGATCCAGTTCCAAGGGCCTTCGTGGCAGAATGTAAGGATGGTGGGCAGCACGGGTGATGTATTGACGTGACCCATGTAGCGGCGATCTTCGTGGATGACGTCCATCTTGCCCGTGGCGATCTCAATCCGCAAAATCTGCGTCAACGGTTTGAGATGAAAATACTCGCGGAAGCGTGAGTAGGAGAAGGAGATACGTGACGTGTCCTCAGGCTGATCCTCCATCAGCATCGTACAGATGTACTTGCCGTCGGCGGTAGGATTGGCGCGCCCGCGCGGCAGCATCGGTGCAGCCATCTCAGTAATGACGCGCTCTTCTAGCGAATCCAAGTCGATTTCATACAACACATTCTGCCACCAGAAGTAAAGGGCGTTGTTCTCCAGGCTCACACAGCCGCCTGGGCGCCCATCGCCTTTGAGGTCGGTCATCTGCGTGATTAGGCCGGTGTCCAGGTCATAGCGAAAAAGATTGCTCTGGTTCTCACGGTCCGAGGTGAATACCATCGAGCGATTGTTGTTGAACCAGCAAGGGTCAGTGAAGTAAAAATGATTGGAGTGGCCCAGGTAATTAGTCAACTGGAGAATCTCGCGGTTGCTATATTGGTCAATGTAACGAAATTGCGGGTCTTGATACGTACGTCCTTTGGTCATGGAAAACCTCCTGTTAGAATAGTCAAATAGTCGCTGGTCTGGTAGTCAGAGAGTCATGCAAGCTAACAGCTTGCCCTACATCTTCGTCATCACTTCACGTGTGAGCTCCACCCAGCGCCGCACGCGGCCGGGGTCGCCCTGGACGGTTTCCACGTCCTTGAGGGTGATGTCCACGTGGCAATCACCGCAGGCTTCCAGATCGCGTGTGAGCTGCTCGCGGATGAAATCAGGCCGGAAACCATAACCGACCATGTCCGAGGGACTAGGACGATAGCTGAAGACGTAGTCATGCTTGATCTGCGCGGCGCACTTCGCCACGTTCGCCATCGGTGAGACGGCGATGCGACGGAGATTGGGCAACTGGCGCAGTACATCGATCTTGCGCGTCAAGTCCTCACAACAACCGTAGGCCACCAGGCCAAACGGAGCCATAATCGATATTTGGTACTGGAACATAAACTCGTCGAACTGCTTCGGCCCGACGGCGGTAGTTTCCTGAGAGGCGGCGAAGTACCACAGGTCTTTGCGCTGCACCGGTCCGCTGTTGGCGGCTGGATCGCGCAATTCCTCAGCATAGGGCATAGCCTGGTTCTGGTGCGCGCTCAACGACCAGTCGCCGGCCTGCTCGGCCTCCTCGTGGGTGCGCAGGATGCCGTCGCGCATGTGGGCCAGCACCTTGTGCAGCCATGCGGGGCGGTCCATCATGTCCCACATGATCTGCTCCAGGCCGCGCAGGCGGGCCAACTCAGTGGAGATATCGCCTTGCCACATGCGGTAGGCCGGGCCGCGATCCAGGTTGATCGTGATGATGTCGCCGATGGCGTCGCGTAATTTTGTCATACGCTGTTCCGTCTTGGCTTCGTCGATGACGTGATGCGGGCTGTGCATCTTCGCCAGGTCATCCTCGGTCTTTAGCGGCGGATCCCACACATAGGAACCACGCAGTTCTTCAC
>JBNGDO010000066.1:19342-25358 GCA_049975385.1 Anaerolineae bacterium
GGGTTCTCGGTACAGGCAAACCCCACACGCCTTCCGCTGGGGTCACCCATGCTGCATTCACCGTCACCCACGGCTCGAAGATAAAGTCGTCGTCAAACGTATCGCGGAAAAGGCTCTGGCGGAAAAAGTCCTCGTAGTGACGGCAGAACGGGTCTTCGCAATGCAACTCGGATTCCTGCATCTCCTGCCACGCCCAGGCGCGCACATAGATGAGCGGGCGCGTGCGCTTGAGACTGTTGTGCCGCCGCCATAGATTGCGGCGTTCGTCGATCACAGGCTTGTTGCAGATTTCAACGTAACGCGCGGCAAGGTCGCGCAGAATGGCAATATCAGTGGACTTCATGATGACTCCTGAGTTGTGTGTTGAACGGTGGTAGAGAGTCCGGCATCGCGATTATCAAAGCGGATGACCCAATACCCGCGCGCCGCCAGTTGAGAACAGAAATCCTCACGCCACGCCAGCATTTGGTCACCCAATCCAGCAATCAAGAGCAAAGGTGTTGCCTCGTGATTGCCAAAAGTATCGTAGACCAGCTCAATGCCGTTTGCTTGGACACGGGTCGGCGCGCTGTGTTGAGAATAAGGGCTATTCATACATTTCCTCTGCGATCAGCATCGGCACATCTGCCAATGACTCACAATAACGGTCCGCGTCAGGATGGGGGCGCCGTACCAGGATGGCGGGTATGCCCACCTGCTCTGCCCCCTGCACATCGGCGGTGAAGCTATCGCCAATCATCCACGCGGTTTTCAAATCTGGCAGCGTCTCCAGCGCGATCTTGAAAGCGCGCGGGTGCGGCTTTTCATAACCGGTTTTCGCCGAATTGAAGAGGTATGCAATACGCGAAGCCAGTCCAAGATGCCGCACGATATCGCCTAACTCCGGCACATGGTTGGAGAGGATCGCGTGCGTCCAACCACGCGCGGACAGAGCATCCAATGTAGGCAACACGTCATCGAACAATCGCCAATCGTCAAGGTTCAGGTACACAGCGCGGAATCGACGCGCCACCGTTCGTGCGAGATCTGCATCCAACCCAACACCTCGGCATGCTTTTTCCAAAACCGGATAAAGCGCCTCCCACCACAGCTCTCCAGTCGTCAAATGGGGATGGGGGTGCTCTGGTTGATGCCAGGGGAATCCCGCCTGCAGATAAGATCGGAGTTGTTCGGAAGTGACCGTGTGATCCGGTCGCGCAAGTGTAACCGTTTCCAGCAACGAGGTCGTCCACGCGCCACCGCTACTTCCGCTGATGCGGTAACCCAACGTGCCGTCGAAGTCCCAGATCAAGTAATGATTCACAACGTCATTGTAGTCCCAGGATGAGATTGTCAAGCGTAGATAGTGTCAAACATCCGAAACAAAAGCAAAGCGGCGTACCGGGCGGTACGCCGCTCTGACACAAGCTGCTGTGTACGGTCAGTAAATGGCAGGCTCCTCCTCGCCCTGTTCCGGTATAGGAAACTGCCTGCGAATGAGATCCACCAGATCATTGGTCGAGTGAGCAGTGTGTTGCTCGCAGGCCAGTGTCACAACCTCGCTGTGTTCCGCATCCAGGCAAATGAAAGGAACGCCCGGCTGCTTTTGCAACAGCGGCACGATCAGCTTAGAAAGCTCGATGACTGGGGTATCAAGGTCAAAAATCACCAGGTCTGGAGCAATCGTCCGCAAATGTTGCCCGACATTGGCGATCGTCGTGTCGACCCGGATCACATCCAATCCGTTTCGCTCCGTAAGGCTAGCCTCCACACCATCAATCAACAGTGTATCACCATAGAGAACGACAAGCCGTTTCTCGTCCATATGCAGCTCCTTTGAGTTCAGTAAGTTGGACGGACGGCGACAACAAATTCCGCCGCTATATATTACGACGCACCAGTTGGACAAAGGATATGGGCATTATAGAAGGGTTGTAAAAAAAGCGCAAATCTGTTCTCAAAAATGGCGACCATCCTACCCGGTGAATGCACGACAGAGTCGCGTTCAGGTTACATTCCTCGCGGCTTGCCGCGATAATGGATCCAGGGCTTGCCCCGGGGTTCATACCTATGATTTCAACGCTCATTTCTGGCGAAAGATCCGCCCAAACCACAACTGCTGATCATCTCGCCGCCTACCGTCCGCATCGATATACCACCAATCGTCCTCAAAGGCGCGACGGCCTCGCCCGGCGATACCTGGAAGATCAATCTGTCCTTTACCGGTAACCGGCTCCTTCGCGCCATCGAGATCGGGGATCACATAACGCGTGAACCAAGCCTCCAATTGGGCCTCCATCTCCACAACGCGCGTTTGCTGCGCTGGATCATCGACGAGGTTGTGTTCTTCGTTGAAATCGTTGACCAGATCATACAACTCGTGTGGACCGTAAGGATACCGGTGAACGTACTTCCAGGTACGCGTGCGGATCATACGGACGGGACCGTATTCATCGCATACCACCACATGGTCGCGTTCGGGCAAACTTTCGCCACGGAGCAACGGCGCGAAACTTTGTCCGGGAAGTACAGCGGCGTCGGGGTTTTCGAAACCGAGATAGTCCAGCAGTGTCGAAAAAATATCGTAATGGCTCAACAGGCTGCTATCGACGACACCCTGGGGAACGTGGCCCGGTCGGCTGATCAAGGCCGGCACTTTGACCGATGTGTCGTACATGTTCTGTGGGAACGTGCCGTTACCCTTCCCCCAGATGCCGTGATGGCCCATGTTCATCCCGTTGTCGCTGCTGAAGATGACGAGCGTGTTTTCCAGCACGCCCATCGCTTCCAGCCGGGCGAGCAACTGCCCTACCCCACGATCCAAACCGGTGATGGCGGCATAGTAACCACCGAGCAGCTCGCGGCGTTTCTCGCCCCGCCCGCGCGGCGCAGAGTTGATCTGCCAGGGATGTCCACCGGGCACTTCGGGGCACGTCTCGAACGGACAATCCCGGTAGAGCACGATCAAGTCATCGGGATGCTGGCCCTTTTCCCACGGCGAGTGCGGCGCGGTGTAATGGACGCTCAAATAGAACGGGCTGTCGCTCTCCGCCTGCGCATCGAGGAACTTGAGACCGCCTTCGGTAATGACGTCGGTAAGATAACGCGTATCGCGCTCGATGCGCCCATTGCGGATAAAATAGCCGTTGTAGTAGTCGCCGCCACCGTAAGGGAAAACATTCCAGTACGCGAACCCCTTTTGCGGATGGAGGCTGTCACCCAGGTGCCACTTGCCGCTGATCCCACAAACGTAGCCGTGCGCCGTCAACACATCGGTGTAAGCGCGCAAGCCCTTGAGGTATTCGATCTCGCGGTCATCGCCCCACCCCAGGCCAGGCGTGCGTGCCGTGTCGAGGTTGCCCTTGCGGAGCCAATCGTGGACGCCATGCTGCGAGGGGATGCGCCCGGTAAGAATCGACGCGCGCGCCGGCGAGCATACCGGTGACGCACAGAAGAAGTTCTCGAACCGCATCCCCATCGCGGCGATGCGGTCGAGGTTCGGCGTGTGGATTTCGGGATTGCCCGCGCACCCCATCGCCCAATAGCCCTGATCGTCGGTTAAGACGAAGAGAATGTTCGGTCGTTCCGGGTTTTGATTTGCCATTACACTCCTTTTTGGGGTAGACAGTAGACGGTAGACAGTAGACGGGGAAAAGAACCCTGTCTACTGTCTACCGTCTACCCACAAATGATTTGTCCAGGCGCGATGGCCCTGGGCGTCCTCGATTTCCAGATAGGCGTAGGGCCATTCCGGCGGAACATCGAACACGGCCTCGGTGAACACTTTGCCCTCAAAACCACCGATGCGCGCTCCCCGGTAGGCCGGGCCGACGAGACGCGCGAACTGCACCGGCGAGGTCTCGATAGCAACGCAGTCGCCATCGCAGGTGATCGTGTGAAAGTCAGGGCCGGTGCTCGAGTAGAAGTTACCCGCGCGGATGGCGTTCATGATTGCAGGACGCGAGAGTTCTGGCGCGTTGACGACGATCCAGCCGCCGTTCCAACCGGGATGCTCGGGGCGCAGGTGCGCGTCATCACAGGCCAGACCGAGCGTTTGCGGTCGCTGTGCCAACATCGCGTTCCAGTACGCCCGGCCGTCTCCCTTGCCGTTTAGCCAGTGGCAGACGTGGTTGTAGACCTCCACACCATCGAAATCCCAGCGCAGCGCGTCGTCGAACGTGTTACCCGTCCAGTGCGGGTGCGCCAGGATCAACAGCCCACCCTGTTTCTGCGCCGCCATCATCGCCGGGACAAGCCCCATCTCGCGCGTGATACCGGTGAACGCTCCTAGACAGACAACGTGGTAGTACGCGCCGCCGTCATCGCGCCCATCCAGCTCAACGCCGTCCAGCCAGAGCAGCGGGAAATCATCGGCATCCTCCGTCACGTCCGAACAGACCCAATGATCGGCGCGGAAGAGAAAATCGTACCCCGCGCCGGCGTACATACTGGCCAATTCGGCGAACGTCTTCCCGCCATCGGAGGCCGTGCTATGCAGGTGCGTGTTACCTTTGTACCAATTGCCATCGGTCGTGTAATGGAAATGCAATTGCCCCTCACTCACGAAGTTGCTCCGTATAGCCGGTCACTTCGGCGACGCGATCGAAGAACGCGCGCTTGTGCGGCGTGTTGATCGTCCAGTTGACAGGCGGGGTCTGAAAACCGCTCAAGTCGGCGTACGTATCCTCGCGCGGCTTCTCGCTGTAGTCGATGTGGATGTCGTGCCGGTAGCCACCCCAACCGCCAAATCCCTGATCGTAGTAGCCCCAGGAGACGTAACGCCGCCACGCCGCGTCGAGGTTAGCGATGCCGGTAGAATCCTCGTTGATGAGAATAGGCTTGGGATTGAGTTGGAACGTCTGCATCCCCTGAATAGCTTCGATTCCGGCAGCCAACCGTTCCGCCGTGTTGCCGTTGCCATGTGGCATGATGAAGTCCACACTGCGCACCAAAGACGGTGGCGGCAATTCACGACCTTTATCAAAATCCATCCCACCCTGGCTGGTGGAGATAAGAAATTCGGGATACTCGGCCTTGAGCACATCGATCATCTCGTGCGCGCGGTCGGCGTGGAAGATGTCGAAGCCAAAACGCGGCCCCGTTTCATTGGCGACTTCGATGAGGACGTTGCGCCGCCCGGTCTCGCGCAAGAAAGCCAGCATCTCCCGCGCGGCACGCCAGAACGCGGGTTCGCCCTGCATCTTGAGCACGTGCTTCCAGTAGAACATCCCCACAATGGCGACCATGCCCAATGCGTCGGTGGCGGTCAGGATGCGGGCGAAGCGATCGGCGTAGGCCGGTTTGAGCGCGCCCGCGTGGGTGAAGGCGCTGTTGTCGTAGTGATCGTAGACCTCGGCGTTGTAGCGCGCCCCACCGCCCTGCGCGTTGAGCGTGAACGCCAGCACGCCGTGCTCGCGCCAGGCAGGCAGCGCCGCGCAGAACTCATCCGTGTTGCGCTCCGGGTCCCACACGGCGGTATCGGGATAGGCCCAGTAGTCACGCGTCGCGGGGTTTTCGTCGTCGAAGGTCGCCTGCACCGCGCGCACATTGAAGAGCAAGCCCTGGATTTTATGCCCTTCGAACTCGCGACCCTCGTAAGTGGGCCGTCCATCAATCCAGAATTCGGGTCCATAGATGGTAATTTCAGTCATAATTCAGTGACTCCTTTCTCATTGTTCGGTATCCTTTGAGCGTACAGAGACATTTCCGGCAACAATGTGCGTATAAAGGGCCGTCAACGCGGCTTCGTGTTCTTCCAAAGATAAAGGAACACGCACATTCTGCCGTAATCGCGCCAGATCATCTGGCGAATCGACCAAACGCTGCATCGCCTCGCGCCACGCCGCGACATCCCCTGGCGCCAGCAACAGGCCGTCCACCGCGTCGCGGACACGATCGGCCAGAGGGCCTAGCCGGGAAGCCAGGACGGGCTTCCCGGCAATGAAACCCTCGGAAACCAGGAAGGAAAAAGTTTCGTACCACAGCGAGGGCACAACGACAACATCCGCATCCACGAGGGCTTGCCATACCTCAGGAC
>JBNGDO010000067.1:0-2320 GCA_049975385.1 Anaerolineae bacterium
GGAATTTGCATAGTCGTGCTGGCTCGGATCACCTCCCGACTGCACACCCGCCCCAGCCACCGATCCGGCGACGTGGGTGCCATGCCCGAGGTTGTCATCCCAGTGCCCGCCTTCCGACAACACGTGCGTGGCGACGATGCGCCCCGCGAAATCCGGGCTGAGCGTCGCCATATCGCCCGTATCCAGGCCCGAATCCGCGACGGCGACGATTTGGCCCGCGCCGAACAGGCCGTGATCCTGCCAGACGGGGTTTACGCCCATGAGGGTGCGGGCGACATCATTGAGCACGCGAGGCTGCGTGACCGGTTCGATCCAGCGCACGGTTTCCAGGCGGGCGGCCTGTAAGAGCGTGTCGCTATCAGCCATAAACTGTGCGTCCAGTCCCACAGTCTCCAAAGCTGAGGCCAGCATTGCCGGTGTGGTGGCATGCCACCCGACGACGCGGACCCACCCAAATGTATCTGTGCCGCGCGCGATGGCGTCGAGCAGTCCCGGAGAGAGTTTGTCCGCCAGTGTGAAATCGGTGCGCGCGTACGTTTGTGGCAAGCGTGCGGCTTTTGCCACTTGCATTGGTGTGCCGCGTACCAGATACGCATAGTCCGGCAGATATTCCAGCAGCGTGATACCGGTGGCAAGCAGGGCCTTGTGATCTGCTTGCGTGACCGGGCCGTGCAATTGGATGATGGCGTAATCGCCAGGGGCGGCTTCCGTCCACATCTGGGCTGGGAATTGCGGCACGGCAGTCCGCGCGTCAAAACTTGCGCGGTGCAGGTGGAGTTGGGGTCCACTTGCCGACGCCTTGACCTCGTGTGGCACCGTCATGTTCCCCACAGGAAGGCTGAACAGTAAACTGAGACATAGACCCAACGATAGGATTCTGGTTTTCATCACTACCTCACTTTCTTACTGGGAAAGGATGCGGAAGGCAACGAGATTCCTCGTCGCTATGTTCCTTGGGATGACAGAGGTAAGATTAAGAAGCAGCCAACGGCGCGTAGCTATTCTAATTTAAGGCTCGCGGCGCGGAGTATCAATATGAAGTCCGCACTCAGTCTTCCCCTTACCGGCCCAGCGTCCGGCGCGAACGTCACCGGACGCATCTGTGTTGAAGACCGGTACGGTACAAGGCGCGCAGCCTATGCTTAAGTACCCTAGCGCTGTCAGTGGATGCGCGGGCAGTGCGTAGCATTCGCGATAGGCTTCGATATCAGCGGTACTCCAATGCAACAAGGGGTGGAGTTTGATCACGCCCGAAATCAGCGGTTCGAGGTAGCGGAATTCCGACCGGTGAGTCGTTTGATCCTGTCGCACGCCCGCGACCCATGCTACCATTCCGTCAAGCGCGCGCTGCATCGGTTCGACCTTGTTGTGATAGCAGCAGAAATCCGGATCGCGCTCTTGGATATCCTCTCCATAGGCGCGCAGAAATGCTTCGCGCGAGATCTCGGGGTGCACTGCCATCAGGTTTAACCCCAGGCGCGCGACGATTTCGTCACGAAAAGCCAGCGTTTCCGGAAAATGAAATCCCGTATCGAGAAAGATCACGGGCATCTCAGGACAGGCACGGGAGATCATATGCAGCAAGGGCAAACTCTGTGTCTGGAAGGAGGAACTCGCCGCGATGCGATGGCGAAAAGTCCTCCAGGCCCAACGCAAAGTTTCCATTGCGGCTTCCGGCTCGCCCGGAATATGCAATGTACAGGAATCAAATTCGGTTATGGTTCGCTCCTTACAATGTGCCTCAAAATGCAAATTGTGGAAAACTTTACAAAATCAGTATATCATCACTTCTGTCAGCAGGCAATATGTAACGGGTGCGTTTCCTATGGGGGCGACGACTCAATCGATGGCCCATCGTCAGAAGACGGGGCTGCAAATCGCCCATTCTGAAATGCACCTGTGCAGTTTTGGACTTTGAGTACCTGGCTTGTTGAGCCCCAATCGGGCCAAAACTGCCACAAACCACAATTATCAGACGTTGATCTGACTATTTCCCCAAAAATAAAACGCACCCGTTGTAAATGCCAAGGAATGTGCAAAGGGGGTCAAGTCTGCTCCCAGTGAAGGAGCTCACTTTCATGATTCTTTATACATCGCAATAACCTTCTCTGGTTCAATTTCGGCGAGGATGTTGTGGATATTGCAGAAGACGTAGCCGCCGTCCTGGTTCATATATGCCATCACTTCGGCGACTTCGCGGCGCACGTCGTCCACGGAGCCGAGCGGCAGCGTGACCTGCGAGTTGACGCCGCCACCCCACAGCGCGACTCGTCCGCCAGTCTGCTGGCGCCCAGTCTGCTGGCGCCCAGTCTGCTGGCGC
>JBNGDO010000067.1:2420-9649 GCA_049975385.1 Anaerolineae bacterium
CCAGTCTGCTGGCGCCCAGTCTGCTGGCGCCCAGTCTGCTGGCGCTGAGCCCTGTCCTTCCACTCGCGGTACGAGTGCTTCCCGGCGCACCATTGCACGGGATTGAGGACGTCGAACCCGCTCTCGATCACCAGGTCGATCAGGTTATAGATCGCGCCGCAGGAGTGCATAAAGAGCTTGACATGCGGGGCGATGCGGTGGCACTCGTCGGTGAGACGACGGTAGTAGGGCAAGAACAGCTCGCGGTAAACCTTGGGCGAAGCGATGAGGTTGTTCTGCGTGCCCCAGTCATCGGCGGTTAGCATAACGACATCAATGTCCTGGTGGATTTCGGGCAGCAGTGTCCGGATGTTCGCCAGGGTGTGCTCCGTGACGATCTCGTGCAATTCGGTTACGTAATCCGGCTCGGTGATGCAGAGGATGGGGAAGATCGCCAGGCCGCTGTACGCGCCGATGCCGATCCTCGCCTGCAATGCGCCGTCGTTGAAGAACACGGCCCGGTCGGTGGAGTCGCGCACGCGGCGGCACAAACCACGGATAGAAATAATGCGTTCATCTTGAATAATGCCGGATTGCATAGATTGGTGGAGTTGCTTCAGATCGAGTTTGGGCAAATCGGCGGAGAGGTCGAGCGGCTGCCCGCCGTGCTCCTCATCGAAGACGTAGGAAGATGGCGGCATGCGCTGGCTGCGCCCTTGCAGAATCGTGCCGTCCGGCAGGGTGCGGAAGTTTTCGGGATGGCGCACCAATGCTGGGAGCCGCCCGTTGAAGTCGTAGGCGTGCCACAACTCCGGCTGCGCGAAGGCATTGGTCGCGCCGTCGAGGATGGCAACTACGTCGATGCCCAGAGCATCGAGCACGTCCAGGTCGGGCAGGGCCAACATCTGCCCGGTGTCCTCGACGCGGGGAAGGCGCGGCGGCAGGCCCAACGCCGCCACCAGTTTCGGATACGCAAAGGCACTGATGGACGTGGATCGCATCCCGCCCAGGTCTTTGGGCATCCGGTCGGGGGTCTGAAAATTCAAGGCTTGCAAAACTCGCTCGCGTGATGTTGTCATCGAGAAAATTCCTCCGAAAATAGCAAAATCGGCAAATCAAAAGAACCTTTCAATCCGTTGGCTGAATGAATTTTCATCCAACCACTTGTGGACCTAGTCCGGGCGATGTCCCTGTTTAACCCGTTCGACAAATTCGTCCATTTCCATGGCCGCGACGCTTTGACCGATCAGTTCCAGCGGAAGATCTTCCAACTTTCGAAAACGCACGCAGGATTTGCCGATATCCATCCGCTTCCCGGTGGCCCGGTATGCAGCCTCGAAGGCCTGGCGCGCTTCCGCATCGATATAAACTCCGGTCAGGTATAACGAGAGGTAGTTCTTCTGTGACACCAGGGCTACATACATGAGGGGCTTCCCGTTGTAGGTTTCGGGGTAGACGGACAGCGGCACCTGGTAGGTGATCATCCCCCAGTTCATCGCTTCTTCGTAACCCGCAGGCAGGTTTTCCAGAATCGTCGCGCGCACGGTTTCCACGATCGCGCGCCGCTCCGGTGACAATTCGGCCAGATATTCCTCTACTGTTGTTGCTTCTGAACGCATGAGTTTCCTCCTCAATGTTTAGCGGATCGGATTTCTCTAACATATTTAAGCAAAGCTTCACATTCATCTGTTAGCCGGACAAGACAACGCTCTTCATAGTTCATCTCATAGCCCCAGCACGTGCTCAGAACGTGCAGGATAAAGAAGGCGCTGGCGATGGTATATTTGCTCTCGCCCAGCCGCGCGGCGAAATAGGCCACCGTGTCGTCGAGCATATCCCAGTGGAAGACATCGTCCTCATCAATCACGTGGTTCTGAATAAATCGCCCCGATTCCATAAACGGCGCACCGATCACGCCTTGCGGATCGATGATCTTCCATTCTCCGTCACTGTGGCGCAGCATGTTTTCGTGGTGAAGGTCGCCGTGGAGCAGATAACGCGGTTCATCGCCGGGGCAGATTTTGTGAAAGAGATCGGCCATAGCATCCATCAGGGCGATCATTCGAGCGCCAGGATGGTACTCCGCGCAGATCGTGGCGATGGCTCTGGTCACCCAATCCCCGTAGGTGGGCAGGCCATACGACTTGTCGAGCGGGATCGGCACCTTCGCGATCAACGCCGCGCCGATCTCGAGTTGTTCGCGCTTATCGGGAACCTTGCGCAAGTCATAACCTGGGACGATGCGCTCCAACAGGATGGCGCCGATTTCCTCATCCATTACGAAACTCGTGCACGCATGGCGTCCCGCATAGAGACGCAAGGCCGTCATCTCCGTGCAGCGCTCGGCGTGTGGCCCTTCGATCTTGAGCACGACGTCGCCGTACATCGCAGAGTGCGCATAACATACCAGGTTGATCGACAAGTTGTCCGCAGGCACACACTCGGTCAACTGCCATTGATCTTCACAACGCGCCAGGAGCGCCGGTAACTGCTGGACCCACCCAGGCCCGGCGTCGCCAAATTGACGTGCGGCCTTACGAAGAAAATATTCCGGTATGTATGTCATGGTGTAGATTTTCCCCTCTTTCGGTTCAAGGCTTTGCGTACATCGTGCGCCAGTTGTTGCAGATTGGGCGGCTTGAGCGTCCATCCGACGACGTTCGGGGGAACGGTCTCGCGGGTTTCCTGGCTCAACGGGTGCCCGGTCAGCATGAGCACTCTCAGCGTGGGAGCACGTTCTTGCAACGCGCGCACCAGTTCCAGACCGCCCATCGCCGGCATCACCCAATCGCTCAACACGAGTGCGACATCGCCGGCGCGCGCCGCGTGCATCGTCAAAGCTTCTTCGCCGTTGGCCGCTTCAAGCACATTATAGCCCAATACGTCGAGCGCATCCGTCAGCGCCGCGCGCACGATGGCGTCGTCTTCGACGACCAGGATCGTTTCCCCCTGCCCTTGGGCAATCGTAGATGAAGGGGGTACCGGGGGCTGCGAAGGCGTTGGCTGCAATGCAGGCCAGTAGAGCCGGAAGGTGGTCCCCTCCTCGCCGGCTTGCGTTTCCACCGCGATGTGCCCGTTATGCTGGTTGACGATCCCATACACTTGCGCCAATCCTAACCCATGTCCCAATGGCGCGCGCGTGGTGAAGAACGGTTCGAAGATGTGCGGCAAAGCCTCAGGAGGAATGCCAAAGCCGGTATCCGCGACCGCGATCTCGACCCATTCGCCGCCAAAGATCGGCCCGCAGTCTATACAATTGATCCGCTGTCCTGAAATTCTGGTCAGAGAAATGTGGATCTCCCCGCCGTTCGGCATGGCATCGCGCGCGTTGAGGGCCAGGTTCACCACCACCTGCTGGATGCGCGTGGGATCGGCAAGGATAAGATGCTCGCCAGAATCGCTGGTCAGGTCAATCTGAACGTTTTCGGGCAGTGTGCGTTGCAGCAACTTGACAACTTCCTTCAGGAAAGAATCCAGCATCAACGGCTGGCGCTCCAACACCGCCCGGCGACCAAAATCGAGGACCTGTTGGACCAAGTCAGCCGCGCGGTTGGTCTGTTGCGCGATTACCTCCAGACGTTGGCGGATTTGCAGCGGCAATTCGGCGCGCAGCGACATCTGTGTGTACAGGACGATGGAGGCGAGGATGTTGTTGAAATCGTGCGCGATGCCGGCGGCCAGTTGTCCCACCGCTGCCAGGCGTTCCTGGTGCATCATCTGTTTCTGCGTATCGCGCAATTCGGTCAGCGTTTCCTCAAGCCGTTGGTTCATCTCACGCAGCGCTTGTTCGGTCTGTTTGCGCTCGGTGATATCGACCAGGATACCGAGCGAAGAGCGTGGTCGACCACCGCCCTCTTCCGGGATCTCGACCGCGGCGTCCATCACCCAGCGCGTTTGCCCATCGCGGGTGCGGATGAGGTCATCACTCTTCCAAACGTCGAGCTGTCCTTCGCGCGCGAGTCGCATCGCACCATCACGTTCCAGGCCGCTGGCCCTGTCCAGCATGATAGATTTCTGCACGAGCGATTCCCACAGTCCGGGCGTCATCTCTGCCGGTGTGTAACCGGTCAATGGATAGACGCCTTCCCCGATAAATCCATAGGCGTTGGACGCGTATTCCAGGTAGTAGGGCACTGCGCCGATAACTTCAATCGCCCGGCGATAAAGCGCCTCGGAACGTCGCAGGGCTTCTTCCGCCAACCGGCGCTCGGTAATATCGTGGATGATAGCAAACGACACTGTCCGACCGGCTACATGGATCGGTCCACTGTACACCTCTACGTTGCGGGTTTCGCCGTCGGCGCGCCGGTGTTTGAACAAGAAGTAAGGACGTCCTTCGCGACCGGCAGCCTCCACTTCACGGCTAATTTCTTCGGGCGTCGAAGAATCGATATCGTGTATGTGCCTTTTGACAAACTCGTCACGCGGCAATCCGTAGTAGGCGCAGGCTGCGGGATTGACGTCGATGATCGTTCCATCTTTCCTATCGAAGATCATCATCACGGCCTGGCTATTCACGAAAAGGCTCCGGTAGCGCGCCTCACTTTCCTCTAGCGCCTGTTCAGCTTGCTTGCGGTCAGTCACATCGCGCGCCGCCGCATAGATCAGTTTGCCTTGCGGCGACGACCGCCACTCAATCCAGCGATAGCTGCCGTCTTTGCAACGGTAGCGATTCTCAAAGTTTAGCACTTCATGCTGTTGCTCCAGTTGAGAAATGGCAGCGAGGGTACTATCGACGTCATCCGGGTGCACAAAGTCGAGGAATCGGCGACCCTCCAGTTCAACTAATGGGTAGCCGAGCGTCTTCTCCCACTCTGGATTCAGGCGGATGAAGTGGCCACCGGTATCCGCGATGCACAGCAAATCCAGGCCGAGCGTGAAGTAACGATCCAGTTCCTCAGTCTTCTCACGCAGCGAGGTTAACGCAGCATCGCGCCGTTGCATCACCAAGTTCACTCCTGCGATGCTCAGTGCGAGACTGAGCATCATGGCCATCCACCCGACATGAGAGGGAATCATAAATAGCTGTGGCGGTGCATAGGGGCTGGATGCCAGGATCGCCATTCCCAGTCCGGCTAAACCGCACGCCGAGATATGAATCAGCGCTGCACGCGTACCGAGCAACAAAGCGGTAACCACGGCCCCAGCGACGTAGAAAACGATTACGGCGCTTCTCACGCCACCGGCAAAAGGCAAGAAGAGGGTGAAAGGCACCCACAGCATGATAATGAAGAGTACGCTGGCAAGCTGCACTTGACCGCGTTGCATCACCCAGTATGCGATGCTGAGGGCCAACGCAAGACCAGGGAGGCCAATTAGGAAATATAGTTTCTCGGGGAAGACAAGCAGAGCGACGACGCCTTCTAGCACCATCAGAAATACAATTGCGGAAATCAAAAGCTTGTGCAGAACGCTTGCTGTGCGCGTTTTGTCAGCATCGTCCTCAAAAGATGGCGGAGTCAAGATCTTCTGAATAAATGATGACATAATTTTCCCTCAAGCTACTGTATGAAAACGCAACGATATTCACTTTTCATCATTGACCCCCCGTCGGCATTCTCCATCCCAGCGCCGTCTCCTAGATGATCGTCGCCTCGAATTGGGATGAGCTACGGGGGTGCTTTATGATGCGTAAGTATAAGGGGGATGAAGAAAGTTGCAACTGTGTATTAACAAAAACCTGTCAGGTTTGGCAAACCTGACAGGTTTCTAAATATCCGCCGATCTTGAATCACACCTCGAACTTGAACCGCCACACGGCGACCGCGTAGAAGACCGCGCACATCGCCAGCATGATGCCAATCTGCGGCAGCACCTGGACCAGCGTTGCATTTTCCGTCATCACACTGAAGTAGGCGTTGACGGCGTGGCCCTGCGGGGTCAGGCTGGCGAGGATGCCGGCGAAGCCGCCCGAACGGGTGAGCGGGGCGCGCGCGCCGATGCAGCCACCGACCGCCGACATGACCATACCGACGATGATGCCGGCGTTGCTGGCTTTGTCAGCGGATTTCGCCAGGGCCGCAACCAGCATCCCCATCGAGGTGGAGGTGAGGGCAACGACGAGGCTGACGACCACCAACGCGAGGGGCGACTCGCCCAACGGCATATCGAAGAAAATGCTGGCGGAAGAGAACATCACGACAACCTGCATACACGAGAGCAGGAGGAAGGCCAGCATCTTGCCGATGATGACGGTGCCCCGCGGAATCGGCGCAGCGAGCAGCCGCCGCAGCGTGCCTGATTCCCGTTCGGTCAGCAGCGAATCCGCCGACCAACTGGCGTTGATGAAGATGAACATCACGGTAAAGCCGGGGAACAGATAGGCGAAGAAGGTCGGCAGCCAATCGGCAGCATCTGCGCCACTCTCCAGGCTCTCGCTTTCGACGGCGATGGCAGGGGTGCGGCGCATCTCGCTGAGGGTCGTCATAATCACGCCCAACGTCTGCGCGCCGACCGCCTCTTGCTCTACCGGCGTCAGCTCCTTAAGAACACCCGACCCTTCCAAGAGGCTGCGGATGCCATACTGCATCTCGCCCCAGATCGTGACCTCGGCGACGACCTGTTTCATAATGCCGGTGACGATGCTGGCGCTCTGAGGTTCGCCGGGATCGACGGTGACTTCGACGGCGGTCGGGATGTGGTCGCCGATGTTGCTGCTGAACTCGGCGGGGATGAGGATGGCGGCAGTGGCTTCGCCTTTCGCGACCTGTTCTTCCGCCGCGTCGACCGTGTCGTAGGTCGTCACTTCGAGTTCATCGATTTCGCCGATGGCTTTGGCGACTTCGCTGCCTAAAAGGCCGGTATCGGCATTGACCAGGCCAACGTGGAGCAGAATGGCGGCCGTGTCTTCCTGGTTGGTCATCACGTTGATCCCGCCCATCAGCGAACTCAAGAGCAGGGGGAAGAGGAAGAACATCGCCAGCCCGCCTCCATCTTTGAGGATTAATTGGATCTCTTTCCAAAAGACCGAGAGTACGTAGTTTACGTTTTTCATTGTGCTTCCCCCTTAATCAAAGTCAAAGCGCCACAGGCCAATGCCGAAGAAGAGCGCGGTGAATCCTAACAGCACCAGCAGGTCCAGGGTGATGTCCGCCAGACCCAGGCCACGCACCATCAGGTTGGTGAGGGCGTGGTTGGCCCAGTAGTGAGGGACGATCTTGGGCACCGGTCCCAGGAAACGTTCCAGGAGGAACAGCGGGACGAATGCGCCGCCCAACAGTCCCATCACCCACAGCAGCAGGCTGCTCAGC
>JBNGDO010000067.1:9749-24993 GCA_049975385.1 Anaerolineae bacterium
GAGGACGGCGATGCCGGGCACGGCCACGTCGGCGAGGGTCAGGCCATCATCATCCGTCTCCCTTTCGACCTCTTGCCCCGGAACCTTCTGCACGACATCGACCAGCGGCTGTATCGACGCGCTCTCGAACTGGCTCATCGCTTGAGCCTGCATGCGTTCGACGGAGAAGGCTTCTGCGGCCTCCGGCGATCCTGCCTGCATCTGCCCCATCTGTTCCAGGGCCGCGAGGAGCTGGATCTGCAGCGACATATCGCGTGCCACGCCTTCGACCACCAGCCGGACCGCCTCAGCCTTCGTGAGATCGGCATCCTGGTGGGTGACGAAGTTCAGAGCCGTCGGACGGCCCGCGTCCACGCCGGCGGTGAAACCCTGCGGGATGGTGAGGACAAAAGGAATTGCCGCATCGTCGAGCGCCGTTTCCGCCTCGGCCTCTGTGTACGGTTCGACGCGTACGCCGCCGGCCTTGTCGATGCCAGCCAGCAACGTCTGTGCGGTCGTACCACCGTCGAGGTTGACGGCAGGCAGCGGGGTGCGGGTGTCCTTTTCCTGGCTCTGTCCGATGGATCCCAGCGCGCCGCTCAGAACGACGACGAACAACAGGGGCAGCAGAACCAGGACGATGACCGACCCGCGATCTTTGAAGAATATCTGTAGGTCTTTGTAGGCAATACTTAGGGCTTTCATCGTTCTACTCCCGCAGTTTCTTGCCGGTCAGGTTAACGTCGCGCCTTCCTTCTGTTCGACATCTTCGCCTGCGGCAAGCGGCGGCGCGATAGGCTGTGGCATCAGCGTGGCCTCCTTGACCGCCGGGAGCGCCGCCATCTGCGCGAGGAGTGCGTCGTTCACCTGGGGCACGCCAACCTTGATGACGCCGCCGCCAAGCATGCCAATAAGGTTCTTGATGGTGTCCATTGCGATGATCTCGCCCTGATCCATAATCGCCACGCGGTTGCACAGCAGTTCCACCTCTTCCATGTAGTGGCTGGTGTAGATGATGCTCATCCCGCGCTCGCGGTTGAGGCGCAACACGCTCTCGAAGATGTGATTGCGGCTCTGCGGGTCTACGCCGACGGTTGGCTCGTCCAGGAAGAACAAGCGCGGGTGGTGGATGAGGCCAGCCGCGATGTTCACGCGGCGCTTCATCCCGCCGGAGTACTTCTCCACTGCTTCGTTGGCCCGATCGGTGAGTGAGACGATACGCAGCACGTCCTCCACGCGCTCCTTAAGGTCCTTACCGCGTAGGCCGTAGATCTACCCGAAGAAGTTGAGGTTGGCGCGCGCGCTGAGCGTGGGATAGAGGGCCAAATCCTGGGGGACGAGGCCATTGATCTTCTTAACTTCATCCAGATCGGTTTTGATATCGTAACCGCCGATGCAGGCCGTGCCGTCCGTGGGTTCGAGTATGCCGGTTAGCATCGAGATGGCGGTCGTTCTCCCGGCGCCATTGGGGCCAAGCAGACCGAAGACCTCGCCTTCCTCGACGGAAAAACTGACGCCTTTGACGGCCATGTGGTCACCGAATTTCTTGACAAGATTGTCGACTTCTAAAATAGCAGGCATTGGTTTAACTCCTTTCTTTCGTTTTTTTCCCGTCTACCGTTTACTGTTTACCGTCTACCACTTCGGCACTCTCCACCGATACGAGCGACAGACCCAGATCATGCACCCGTGCCAGCAAGCCGAACAATGCAGCCTGATCGGACACCTCACCGGTGAGGATCGTTTCCTCGTCGGTTTGGGTGACTGTCAGCCCCGCAAACCAATCCGACCAGTGGGGAGCGATATGCCCCTTGATGTGAATTTCGACGTCCAGCATAGTCAGTACTCCTTGATGCGTCTGATGCTTTCAGTGTAGCGACAAAAGAGGTGGGTGTCATCACCCAAGCCGGGTGATTGGCGGGTGATTTGGGATGGGTGAGCGAAAGAAACTCTTTTCCGGCTTTGGGAAGTTATGCTTTGGAGGATAACGTTGGCAACGATGGGAACGATGGCGAGGCAGGCGGGTATAACGGGTTGGGGTCGAAGGTGTGAAACGGGGATGGCTAGGCCAGACGCGGCGGGGGGAGCATCACGGATAGGAGAAATGGACGATGGAAGAGGGAGCGAGTGGAGTTCTGTTTATCACTAACGCGAATTTCGCTGTTGGTCAATGCCCCGCACTGGTTCAGAGTCAGGGGGTGTTTTTTGTTCCTGAAATAGAATAGGTCGGGATGGGGAAAATGGACGATGGGGAGGGAAAGCGAGGATTCGGTGATCCTCTTGAAGCGGAGGGGATAAGCGAAGGGCGTCAGGCTGGTGGTGGGAGGCGCGTTTTGCTAAGCCGTACAACGGCCAGCGATCCTATCAGCAGCCCCAACAAGCTCCAGTGCCATCCCCATATTATTATGTCCGCGGTCCGCACAGCGGTGGCGGTCGCGGAATAGGCGCGCACATCGTCAATGTGCGCATACTCATTAGGGCCAATTTCGGTTCCGGTGACCTCAATTTCAATTCTGATTGAGGCTCCGAAGGCAGGGCTGATCTCTTGGGTGGCACTAAGAAGTGCCCAAGTGGTACTACTTGTCGAATCTAAAACTTGAGTAGATGTTGCGCCCTGACAATTGGCCGAGGCGTAGAATACTACTTGCAACGCAATGTCAGAGGTACCTCCATCATTTTCTCCCCACGCAGAAACAGCAAGGTACTTAAGTTGGCCTCTGGTTCTATTCTAGCTGAACCAAGGGCTGTATGACCGGCCTGATGATCGTAAAACAACCAACCTCGAGACGGAACGGCCCAGTCACCGACAGAGTAATCGAAGGTGCTATTGTCACCGGTGAGCAATTCGTACGTTTGCGCACGCACTGGAAGGGTATGTACCACAATCAACAGCACTATTACTATGCTCCAATACCAACGACGCATCTTTACACCTCCTCGGGTTGTTCAATTTTTGTTAGTGTGCATGGCTGATGGGATGACAAAAGCGCGATTTGGTCCCAATGCCTATGCGCATTGCTTCAACCGCCTAAAGGGCTACGATGCGGTATACGTGGGGCGGATGTCGCCGGAAGTGCCGCGTTTGGGCTAAAGCCCAAAGGGTGCCCCAGGTGCTCACACACTGCGGGGCGTTTTTTGTTGTGCAGGGGTAAGTATAGAAAAGATTGGGAAAGGGTCAAGCAGATTTTGGGAAAGCGTGTCTAGCTTTGATGATCATTCTGACACTACATTCGAACATCAGTATAACGGTTTCTCAGGGTCGCCAATGCCAGGAGAGCGACGCTTGTCGCATTCTCGATAGCGTGCTGGTAATGGGCGTCAAAGGTGTCCAGCCGGCGATTGGCAATGGTCGGGCAGATGGAGCCTGCCCAATGTCTCAGTCCACTCATAAAATGGATGAGGAAACTCGACTCCATCTCCATATTTTCGATATGCTGGCCATCGATCCGCGGATCAAATTCGGCGAAGACTTTGTCCAATATGGAAACACTGGGGCTTATGCGGGAGATGTCGCGGCCCTGAGGGGCGAAGAATCCAGGGGCCGAGACCGTCAGTCCGGTTTTGAACGGTACACCGAGACTTGTCGCCGCCTCTACTAGCGCCTCGACAAGGGTTGGTTCAGCACGACTGACGTACGGGTGAATCTTGCCGTAGAATCGGGATTCCCTGCTCATAGCCTCGTTAATGACTTGACCGAGTTCGCTTTCGAGCCGTTCACATATCGCGTCGGGATAGGCAGCCTCGTAAAAAAGACCGGCATTGTCCAAGCCAATCGCGTACGTCGTGATGATGGCAGTCCCCAGCTTTGTGGAGGCCTGGAGTGCGCCGGAGGTTCCCACTCTGATGATGTGCAGCCTTGGGAAATCGGACTTACGCGTGCGTGTCTTGAAGTCTATTTCGTTGAGCGCAACCAACTCATTCACAATAATTTCGAGAGAAGGGGTACCCATCCCCGAAGTCGTTACGGTCGTTTTCACCGGCGAAATGATCGTTGCCTGTGCCCCTGTGATTTCTGACGTTCCGGTCACGGTGACGAGACCCCGGTGCTCGTGCTCGAATTCCAGATCGCGTAGGAACTGTGAGCCAATGAACTCAGCGCGTCCCGGATCTCCCACCAACAGAATGTCGGGAGCGATTTCCTCCGGTCTGACCTGAAGATGGTAAATCCTTCCTGCGTCATCGATTGGAAGGTCGGATGCGGTGAAGGGTGTGGCTTCTAGCTTGTACTTGGACATTGAACACCTCCTCTCAGGAATGAGATTTCATTTATCCGGAACGACAAGGAATTAGCAGAACAATCGCAATGATGTTGGCTATTCCTGTTTTGGGGATTCGTCCGGTGACTCAGCACGCCTGAACTGGCGCGTCAAGATGATAATGCCGACGACAATGAGTACGACCGCGGGGAGGTAGCGTGCCGCTCCTGAACTGAGGAGAAAGGAACTTCCGACGACGGCCATGATCCCTCCGGGGATAAGCGGCCACCATTCTTTGGGATTCCACACGTAGACGACGAAAAAGGGAACGGCGATGGCAAACATGATGTAGGCTGGAATCCACAAATCGGTGAGGACGTTGTAATCGAGCAACGGGACCATAATGCCGACGACGAGCAAGACGTAGGCCGGAATGAGTGCCCACCAGTTAGTGCGATCGCGCAAAAACACGACCAGGAATGGCGGCGCGATGGCGGCCAACACAAACGTCGCGACGAAGTCGTCGGGCAGGATGCTCCACTCGGTTAAGAGGAGCATCGCGCCGATCGCCAGTAGCACGTAGCTGGGGATGAGCGCCCACCAGTTGTTGCGGTCGCGCAGGTAGACGAGCAGAAAAGGAAGCGCAATGGCGACCAGCACGTAGATGGCGATGAACGTACCCGGTACGATATCCAGGACCGCCAACGCGATCAAAATAGCGGTCGCCCACAGCGCGTACGTCGTGATGAGGAATCCCCATTCGCTCCGGTCGGTGAGGTAGACGGCGAACACCCCCAGACCGCAGATCGCCAATACGGCGACCCACAACCATGGCGTGGGATCGAGAATCGTTTCCACAAAACTCATCACGCCAAACACGATCAACAAACTACCCCAAACTAGCGATTGTTTTCTCGACAAGGCTGACATACCTTTATCCCTCCTGCGAAAATAGCCCCACTTGAACGCTTAAGGCGGATCACAACCCGCTGTTCTCACTGCACCGGATTATGATCCGGCGCAAGCATTTTCATTAAAACCAACTACAGCAACCCGAGCGTTTCCGCTTGTGTATAGCTCTCTTGCGGTTGTGAACTCCTAGCTTGCCGTAGATATTTTTGAGATGGGTCTTGACCGTGTTGACGGAGACACACATCGTCTGCGCGATTTCCTGATTGGTCAGGCCGTCTGCCAGCAAGTGCAGCGCGTCGAGTTCACGGTGGCTGTGGTGCTTGCAACATCTTCTGCACGCTTGTGCCGATGATTGGGTCCACTTTTTGCAGCGCCGCGATGAGGTACGCCAGGAAACGCGCCGGGTCGTTGTCCGTTTCGTCGAGAGAGAACCAGGTGACGTTGTGGGGTGTAGCGTTAAGCCATTCGGCGGCAAGGGTGGTTTTGCCGAATCCGGCCGGTGCAGAGATGAGGGTCAGTTTACGCCGCAGTCCCTTATCCAGGCGTTCGGTCAGGCGGGGACGTGGCACGAGTCTCCGTCGGAGCGTAGGAGCGAACAGCTTAGTTGTCAGGAGTGGTACGTTCATGTGTGGTTACAACAATTTCACATAACTTTGGTTACCCTCTGTAAATACTATAGCATAATTATCGAAGTAATTCAAATTCAATAGCTCTCGATAATGTCCATTGCCGCACTGACATCCCCGGCGATGAGGGCCGTGAACGCTTCGTCCAGGCGCACGTTGACGGCAGCATCGCCATCATACTCTCGCCGCAGGTTGAAGAGCTGGATCGGCAGGCGTAAGTCCTCGGCGGTGAAGGCGAAATCCCCATCCGCCATATCTCGCCGGGCGTCCTGTACCATCTCAAGATACTGGTAACCGAATTCCTCAGTCGGCTCGATAATGGTGCCTTCCCCATAGTCATTCCACGTGATGAGCTGGATCACATCCGGATTATGGCTCAACGCCAGATCGAGGGTGAAGCGGAACGTTTCGCCGTCCTGAGCATCCAGGTAGCCGTATCCCTCACTGACGCCAGACTCCTTGTAAATATCGTGGAACTGCGGGAAAGCACCACCCACTACATAAGGATCGCCGGCAACCTTTGCGTAGAATTCCTCCAGATAATCTTCCAAGGTAGCCTGGGTCAGCACGCCGTCTTTCGATGCCCACATCGGCGGCCACGGGAAACTCGACGTCGACACGGTCCCAACGCGTTTGTCGAGCGTGATGAAGACCGGTTGAACGTCCAACACGGAGAACAGCTTCTCCCAATCCGCCCCGCTGGCGTAATATTGCGGGCCAAACGTCAGCAACACAGGCCGCTCGTCGCTCTTCAAGTATGTGTCGTCGCCGAACCAGTTTTCCTGCATGTACTGCATCACCTCCTGCCCGTGGGGGTAGACGTCTGCCGCGGGCAGATGTTTGTTATCCACCATGTGCTTGATGGTCTGATCCTCGTAGCAGATGGCGAACTGCAATCCGGCTTGCTTGATGACCTCGAACAACTTGCCGGTGGCCTGATTCAGCACGCCATAATCCCAGAAGTCCTCGATGCCATACCAGTCCACAATCACGCCGTCGATGCCGCTCAGCTTCATCAACGCGACCTGGTACTCCAATAGCGCGTCATCCATCGAATCATACGGTCCGGTCAACGGCATCGTGTGCGACGCGATCTGAGGACGCCCATTCTCGTCCGTCTGGGCCGGATTAAAATGGTTCATCGTCCAGTGCCAGCCCCAATACCCGCTGACGTCGGGCGTCTGGTACCAGGGCATGTAATGCGCCATCAACAAGGGAGGATGCGATCTTTCCGGCGGAGCCGGGGTGGGCGTCGACGTTGCGGTGGGAGATGGCGTGTCAGTGGCAAGTACGGGTGTAGGTGTCGACGTTTCCGCGCAACCAGCCAACAACAGCAATAACAGCATACAAATGAAGCTCGATGGACCTGCTCTATGCATTGTGTACCTCCTATGGAAAACAATCCGGCAAGCCTCAGGCTTTACCCGGATAGCTCTCGCTCTGATGGCAGGATTGGTGTGTTTTTAGTGTACACCACAAATCCAGGAACGCATAGCCGCACCCCTTGCGAAGGCTTTTATTCGCAACCTGCGCAAGGGTGGTTATAATGAGATGAAAACGTCATACAATGCACCGGACAAACGAAAGAAGGTACACGATGACATATTGTGGGACGACTAGCGATTCTACCCGCCTCGTGGTCGGGATCACCGGCGCGAGCGGCGCAATCTACGGCGTGCGCGCCCTCACGGCACTCAAAGCACTCGATGTGGAAACGCACCTGGTGGTAACCCCGCCAGGGATGACGACGCTGCAACAGGAGCTACACATCGACCTGGAAAACCTCTATGCGCTCGCCACGCACGTATACGAGCCGCAGGATTTCGACGCGCCCATCGCCAGCGGATCCTTTGCCACGCGTGGGATGCTCGTCGCGCCTTGCTCGATGAAGACGCTCTCCGCGGTCGCCCACAGCCACGCCGACAATCTGCTCGCGCGCGCCGCCGACGTCACGTTGAAGGAAGGCCGTCCGTTGCTTCTGATGGTGCGCGAAACACCGTTGCATCTGGGACACCTGCGGTTGATGGTGCAGGCCGCCGAAATCGGCGCGATCATTTTCCCGCCGGTGCCCGCGTTCTACGCGCATCCCGCCACGCTCGAGGAGATGGTCGATCACACCGTAGGGCGGATGCTCGCGCGCCTGGGGAGGGCGAACGACCTCTACGCCCCCTGGGGAACGTGATTCACCGCAGAGTGCGCAGAGATCGCAGAGAAATATCATAAAATCTTTGCGAACTCTGCGCTCTCTGCGGTAAAAAGCACCTTCCTTCAAGGCAGAATGACCGTTTGCGGCGGGTTGTAGGCGCGCAGCACGGCGGGCAGATACGCGTGCATCAGTTCTGGCACGACGCGCAGCACCACATCCAACTGCTGCGGCGAATCCAGCGTGTCGGATGGTTGCGCCGTCACCGTGACAGTGCCTGTGTAGACGCCGGTCGCGTAGCCCGCTGAATCCGCGACGATCCACAGGCGTTCCCCCTGCACGCCGGAGGCAACCGGCAGTGTGAGCGCCAGCATCCCGCCCGGCACAACCTCCGCTGTCCACGTGAGTTCGCGGTAGCCCGCGTTGTCGATGCGGACCGAGGTCGTCATCACCCGCGGCGCGCCAATCTCCGCGAGCAGCACGCGGCGCGTCGTCTCCAGCGCCAATCGCGGCCTGGCGTCCAGGCACGTCGTTGACCCGGCGGAGACCAACACGTTGCCCTCTTTGTCCACGTAAGCGACGGCGAGTTGGTCAAGCAGCAGCGTTCCCACCGCCGCCGTCGTGTGATAGGGTGCGGCAGGCGCGAGTGCAGGCAATAGCTGATCCAGCAGGACCTGGCACGTGCTCCGTTCCCACACCACGAGATGGCCCGCGCCTGTCGCGCGCGGCGCGTTGGTGTGCAGCGCGATGGCGAGATCACCGTCCGTCTTGTTGCAATGCAGGGCCGCTTCCCGCGTGGCCGCCGTCATCCCGCCGGTGGCGTTGAACGGATACCAGACCTCCGTCCAGGCGAGCGTCTCGCCCGCGCCGAGGTGCGCCGTATCCCAGAACGTCGGCGCGACACCGCCGTGCAGCTCGACGCCTGCGGATTCCACGTCCGTCCAGGTGTGCCAGTCGAGCGGGGCGGCCCAGCCGTAGGCGAATCCTTTCGTCCCCCGCACCACGCCGGAAGGGAAGACGCGCGCGACGCCCGCCTCGTTCTCGTGGTTGTACAGCCCGACGAAATCCGCCGCCGCCTGCGGATACTCGAAGAAGCCGATCCACTCGCGCCAGTTGCCCAGCCGCGAATAATCCACGCCGTTGTAGACCGGCCACGTGAAGCGATAGTCAGGCCCGGTGGGGACGGTGGGCCAGGCGCCGGGCAGGCGTCCATCGCCGGTGGAGTGCACGGCCATCTCCGTCGCATTGAAGATGAATTCCAGCCCCGCCGCCGGTTTGTTCGTGTTGCCGGGAGCCAGCATCGCGTTGTTCCAGAACTTGTAGGCGATGGGCGCGCCGGTGGGATTTTCGATGTGCGGCGTGACCGCGAGATACGCGCGTTCCGCCGGCAGGAAGAGATCGATGCGCGCGCGCAGCCGGTTCGTCGCATCGCTGTCGCTGACGGTCACCGTCACACCCGTGCCGGCGATGATGGCCGCCCAGTCCCAGGGGATGCCCCACTCATAGCCGTGCTCGTCCACGGGCAGGCCCCACTCGATGCCGCCCGCGGCCAGCCACCAGCCCTGTTCCGGCGGTCCCCAGTGCGTCGGCTTGATGACGGGGTTCTGGTAGAGGTGATTCTCGCCGGTCGCCTTGTCGATGAGCTGGTAGACGCGCCCGCCCAAGTCCGGCAAGACCGTGACGATGAGATAGTCGTTCTCCATCACCAAAAGCTCGTAATCCTGCGGGGTGGGGGTGGGATTGGCGGCGTTGTAGCTGATCCAATCCAGCACGGGATAGGTCATATTGTACGTGGCGTTGTAGGCGTCGTAGAGATAGTGCGCGTAAGGATACGTGGGGAGGGTGATCGTGGTGGTGTAGAACGTCGTTGCGCCATTCCCGGCCTCCGTTTCTACGTGGATGTGCCCAGCCGGGCCGGGCCCACCCGCGTTTCGTCCACCCCCGCCTTGGGCGGTCCCCGGCCTGACCGGCGCGACGGCACAGCAGAACAGGCCCAACAGCGCCAGGAATACCCATCGTAATGCTTGCCAGTTCGGTGGCTTCATCCTCCACTCCTTCGGTTTGTTCCCAAACCGGTTTTATCAAAAGTGGATTCAACACGGATGGACAGGATATTAAGCTGTATCCTGTCCATCCCGACTATCCATAGGTAGTGCCGAGCTTTTCTTCAAAGAAGATACAGTATGATCGTCGCGATGATGAGCACAATCTGGATCACAAGCATAACCGCATCGAAGCGTTTGTCGCGCATCCACGCTAACTTCAGGACTTTCCGCATCACGTAAGACAGCGCCCAACGAAGAAGCAATACGACGTCTGCCAGAATGAGCCCCCATAAAAGCCGAGCTTTGATATCGTCAATTCCAGGGCTTGACGTCTCTATCGGTACGGTCAGGCCAGACACCATGAAGCCCATGACGACGACGAAGGTCAAAGACAATTCGAGGAGGTTCGCAAAGCGCATGTAGCACCCTTTTTGTGAGGCTTGTCGATGGGCATAGGTGGAAAGGCCGGCGCTGTCTTTGGGGAGTTGGGCGATGTCGTCTACCAGTGTGCTAAGCGCTTGGTGACAGCTATCCGAGGGGCTATGGCGTTCGCTCAGGACGTGCAGAAACAGTGCCAGGGCATTTTGTTCCTTATCCGTGGTCTGGTTGGCCAAATAGGCGATGGCGAGCGTGACCCTTTCGGCACGGGAATGCGCTTCGGGGATCGAGTCTTTCCAGGCGCTGATGCGGCTGTCTATGAAGACGGCGTGCAACGTCGCGTCGCTTTCAAACGGGCCGCATTGCAATAAGGTGCTGGCCAGGCGATCGTAGATGTGTACGGGTAGACTGGGCATCGTTACCTCTCCTTCCAGAAAAAAGTATCGATCACATTGCGACTTTGCGCCACTGACGAGCATACCCACTGCTGCCGAAGATGTCCGCGCTGTTGACGCGCTCACCTTTCGTCACACGCTCGGGAAAACGATTCAGCCCTTTGGCAAGTTTGTTGTGCGTATCACGAAAGGGGCCATCACCGGCGCGGTAGGTGTAAAGCAATTCGATGTACTGGCGCTGGTATCGTTGGGCAAGGGCGAGGATGAACTGGTGGCTGGTGAACGTGTCCGGCATCGCGTCGATGATTTCCGGGTAGTGGTGGAATAGGGCCTCAAATTCTGCGCTATCTGTTGGCATAATGACCTCCTTATGCGTGATGATGGTGCTTTTGTGAGCGGGCTTTATGCCGCCGCATAGATGCTCTGGCCTGCGCCGCCATAGCTGTCGTAGATGTGGGCGTACACGTCATCGCACTTTTGGTTGTAGAGTTCGGTGTCGTAGCGTGCCGGCAGGCGTTGGTCCAGCACGTCCTGGATCATCAGCCGCACCGCCGCACGGTACTGCTGCCGCTTGCGCCAGTCGAGGACGAGTTTTTCACGCTTGAGCTTCGCCAGCAGGTCGCGGGCGATTTGTTTGACGGCCTTTCGCTCAGCGTCGCTCAGCTCCGGGCCGGGCCGGGTGAGGATGTCGAAGATGGCCAGTTCTTCCTCGCTGAGGTTCTCGCGGACGTGGCGCTGTTCTTCGGCGTTGAGCTGCTGCGCCAGATCGACCAATTCCTGGAAGAAGGTTTCCACGTTGGCCGAACCGCCATTGTAAGCGTCGATCAGGCGCCGGTATTCCTCCTGGTAGTCGACGCGGCGACGGTTGCGGCGCACCATCCGCTGCAACAGGGCGTTGAGCGTCCCCCGCAGTTTCTCGGCCTCCGTGTGCTTGCGCCCTTCCGCAAAACGCTGTTTGAGGGCCTCGAAATCCACCTTGCCGAGGTCGTAGAGCGTGGGGGGCTCCTGGATCACGTAGGCCCGCGCGGTGATGGACGCGTCCAGAAGATCGGTGACTTCGGGTTCGATGTCGGGGAGGGCCACGTCTGGCCGCAGGTTACGAATCTTCTGCGCCAGGAAGAGCAGCAGCCTGCGCCGGGCGGAGAATTCCGCCGCGCATGGATCGGGCAGGATAGCGCGGTAGAGCCGGTCCACACCGGCCACCAGGTTGAGGAAGCGCAGCTTGAATTCGTCGTTGACGATGATCTGCTCCACAGCATCGTCGGCAGCTTCCTCCATCTGCGCATCCACCAGGACGGTCACAGCGGTATCAATCGCCGCGATGTGTTCAAAGACGCCCCGGCTGCGGCTCAGAAGTGCATCCAGGTTTACACCGCGTTCGGTGCAGAAATCCGCGACGTCATCCAGGGCAGCGCGCAAGTCGTCCACCAGGGCTGCTTTGTCCTTGATGGGATACTCGCCCACCTCCGCCCCTTTGCCGGTGGCGTAGATGGCGAGTGCTTCCTGCAACTCGCGGAAGATACCGATGTAATCCACGATCAGGCCGTTGACCTTTTCGCCGAAGACGCGATTGGCGCGGGCGATGGTCTGCATCAAGGCGTGGTTGCGCATCGGGCGATCCAGGTAGATGGTGGAGCAGGCCGGCGCGTCGAAGCCGGTGCGCCACATTGCGCAGACGAAAGCCAGACGTAAGGGATCATCGGCTTTCTTAAACTTCTCGTCGAGCTCTCCCTTGACCATCCGCTCGCGGTGCGGCCTGATGTCGTAGCCGTGTTCCACAAAGAAGGAGACTTCGTTCTGCGCCTGGGAGATGACGACGGCCATATCGGTGCTTGTCATATAGGCGATCAGGTCATCCAGAGCCAGCGCTTCGACTGGCCCGGCAGTGACGCGTTGTGCCCGCAGGCTTTCCAGTTTGCGCTGCCAGTGCGTTTGTACCTTGTGGTACATCTTGACGGTGGTGAGTTTGTCGATGGAGACCACCATGGCCTTGCCGCGATAGCCGCGCCCGACGAAGTGTTCGACCAGGTCCTCGGCGATCTTGTCCAGGCGGTCGTCGCGGGTGATCAGCTCATACTCGCGCACGAACTGCCGCGCCAGGGCCTCCTCGCTCTCGTCCCTGGACGCGTCGTCCACGAGCGCCTGCTCCAGCAGGGCCTCCATTTCCGCATTGAGTTCGGCGTTGGCGAGCTGCAATTCGGGGATGCGATTTTCGTAGAACAAGGGCACGGTCGCGCCGTCGTCCATCGATTGCTTGAAGTTGTAGATGCTGACGTAGTCGCCGAAGACCTCGCGGGTGAGTTCTTCCTCACCGGCCATCAACGGCGTGCCGGTAAAGCCGATGAAAGCCGCGTTGGGCAGCGCGCGGCGCATATTCATCGCCAGATCGGCGTACTGGCTGCGGTGGGCCTCGTCGGTCATCACGATGATGTCGTCACGCTCGGAGAGCACGGGGTAGGGGCGATCGCAAGAATCGCCCGTACTCCGCGTGTGGAATTTCTGGATCAGGGTGAAGATGTAGCGCTGGTCGCCGCGCAGGAGTTGCTTGAGGTGTTCGCCGTTCTGGGCGCGCACCTGTTTCTCGTCGCCTATGGTCACGCCGGAACGGGCGAAGTTCTTGTAAATCTGGGCGTCCAGGCCTTGCCGGTCGGTGACGATGACGAAAGTCCAGTGCCCGCCCACCGTGCGCAGTACCTTCTGGGCGAAGAAAATCATCGAAAAGCTCTTGCCGGAGCCTTGCGTGTGCCAGAAAACGCCCAGCTTTCCCCGGTTTTCGCGAATGTGTGCCAGCGCCGCCATAACGTTCTCCACGCCGAGGAACTGGTGATTCTTGGCGGTGATCTTCGTCAGCCCGCCCTCGCCTTTGTGATAGAGCGTGTAGTTCTCGACCAGATCCAGCAGGCGGGCCGGGGTGCAGGTGGCGCGCACGAGAGTTTCCCAGGCGATGACGCCCTTTTCCTGCTCGTCGTGGACTTTCTTCCACGTGCTGAAGTGGTTGAACCTGGCGCTGAGGTTGCCCACCACGCCCTGGCTGCCGTTGGAGAGGACGACCAGGCCGGTGTACCAGAAGAGGTGGGGGATGGTCGTCTTGTAGTCGCTGAGGTTGTGGGTGTAAGCATCGCTCAGGCGGCGGTGGTGGGCTTTGAGTTCGCCAAAGAGCAGGGGGATGCCGTTGACAAAGCCCACCAGGTCGGGGCGGCGACGATGTAGCTCCCCTTGAATCCAGAGTTGCTGCACCAGCAGGAAGTCATTGCGGGCCGGCGCGCGCCAATCGATGACGCGGACGGTGTATACCTGGCGCTCCGAGGTGGTGGGATCGAGGATCTCCACGCTCACGCCGTCCTTGAGTAACTTATAGACCTGGCGATTGGCCTCCACCGGCGACATCATCCCCCGGCCCCGAGCCAGTTCGGTGACGGCGGCCTCACGGGCTTCAGGGGGGAGATCGGGATTGAGGCGTTTCAATGCCGCGCGCAGTCGATCCAGGAGCAGCACCGCGCCATCGTCGCGGCGGCCCAGGTAGGGGCGCGTGGGGGTGGCGGCCTCCGGGGTGAAGGCTTCGTAGTAAGCGTTCGCCGTCTGCCAGCCGAGGCCGGCGAAAAGCTGCATCGTGGCGTTTTCTAATGCTTGTTCGGCGTCAAGGTTCATCAGTAAACTTCATCGTGAGAACCGATATCGAGCAGCACCAGAACCTCTTCTCCGGAATCCGAATCCTCTACTAAAGAGAAGATGATCCATCCGGCAATCATAGCCACACGTACAGGCTCGCAATCCTGACAATACGCCGCTCAATTTATGCGTTCCTAATGTTGCGGTGTAGACATCGGCCTCCATCTGCTGCAATGTGTCTTCAATTTGGCTTTGCAACTGTGCATCGCGCCGGACAAATTTGCGAAAGGCGCGCGAAAACTTTGGCGTCAGGATCAAGGCCCGCTTCATTCTTCACCGCTCAAGGATGCGCGCAATTCGGCAATCACCGATTGCGCCGACTGCGGCTTCAATTGTCCGGCGCGATAGAGCGCTAGAGATTCCTGCGCATCGTGGGCGATTTCCGACCGGCGGGCTTCGATGTGCCATTTGGTGATTAACTCCTTGAGCATTTCCTGTTGCTCTAGAGGCAATTCCATCACCGTATCAACAACTTGTTCAAATACGACTGTCATCATAACCTCCAAAAACTGCGGGGTAAAGATAGTCTTATTGTACCCCGGTTTTCGACAGCATGTCAATTTCTTCTCGTCAGAGTATAGATAAACTATTGGGAACTACATCGGAGATAGTGTCGCCTGGCACTTAAGTACCAGGCGACACTCAAGCGTCCCTACAGGACGCGGATGTCTTCGCCGCGTAGCGGCGTTTGAACCTAAGCAGGCCGTTCACGGCTTGCGATACGAACCCTAAAGTACCAGGCGACTTTCAGGCGTCCCTATGGGACGGATGCCTGGCACTAAAGTACCAGGCGACACTCAAGCGTCCCTACAGGACGCGAATGTCTTCGCCGCGTAGCGGCGTTTGAACCTAAGGGTCTGTCCAAAAATAACTTCGCACTTTGATAATTGAATCACGGCTT
>JBNGDO010000068.1:0-23089 GCA_049975385.1 Anaerolineae bacterium
CGGACGGAGACGTAGCACGCGAGCGTCATCCGCAGGGCGGTGCGGCCTTCTTCTGCCGTGGCGATGGAGGGGCGTTCGCCGCGCAGGAATTCGGCCAGCGGTCCGGCTAATCCCGCGATGCGCTCGCCGTGCCCCGCCGGGCTGGGGATATCGCTGCACGTCCAATCTTTGTCCTCCACCGTGTACCACTTGAGGCCGCAGGCGTCTGCCGGGCGCGGGACGTTGCAACTCGGCACATCGCCGTAGTTCTGTACGATAGCGCCTTTCTCGCCGGTGACCTCGGTCGTATTCTCCATCGCCGGTGTGACGAACGAGCACGTTACCTCGGCCAGCGGTCCATTGGGATAGCGGAACACGGCGATGCCATTGTCCATCGGCAGGCGTTCGGGATCGTACAGCGAGACGACTTCCGCCGTCACCGACTGCGGTTCGCCCAGCAGCCAGAGGATGAAGTCGATGGCGTGCGCGGCATCGTCGGCCCAGATGTCTCGGTTGAGCGCCGGGTTGAAGTGCCACATCTGCTCGAAGTTAGGCCACAGGTGGACGCCCAACCCGTGGCGGCGGCGCACCATGAAAATCCGCCCCAGTTCGCCGGACTGCATCAACGCCTTGATCTGGACGTTCTGCGGGTCCACGCGCATCTGCCACGCCATCGTGAAGGGCACGGCAGTGCGTTGCACTGCTTGGACGATGCGGTCGGCTTCCGGCAGCGTGAGTGCCACCGGCTTTTGCAGGATGATGGCCTTGCCTGCGGCAGCCGCACGCTCGACCAGGTCGGCGTGCAGCGACGTCTCGGCGGAGACAAGCACCGCCTGCACGTCGGAGTCTGCAAGCAGCGCGTCGACGTCGGCGTAGGGACGGATACCATAATCCGCGCGCGAAAGTTCGCGCACAGCCTTGTCTAGCCGCGCCACGTCGTGATCCCACCCGGCGATGACGTTGATCCCCATCTCCGGGTACTCCCGCCAGCGGTTGCAGTAGGCGTTGACGTGTCCGTGGGCAAAGCCGAGGAGGCCGAGGCTGACTTTGTTGCTCATGTTTCCTCCAAATATACCGCAAATCACGCAAATGCTTTACCCATTTATGTGGATTCGCAAGATAAACGGTCAAAAATCTGCTTCATCTGCTCAATCTGCTGACAGAAACCGACCCGCACATTCCTACAACACCGCCAGGCAAATCGCCTCAAGGTCCACCTGCGTACAAGCCCGTGGGTTTACAGTGATGTTGCCGCTCTTCATCGCCTCGGCGCACACCTGCGGGATCAGCGCCTCCGTTAGCCCCAGCGCGCCCAACCCTTGTGGGATGCCGATTTCGGCGTTGATGGCGCGCACGCGCCCGATGGCAACCTGGCTGGCGGTGACCGGGTCTGCGTCCCCCACACCCAAAGCGCGGGCGACGCCGGCGTAGAGCGTGGGATTGCCTTCCTGGTTGAACGCCATCACGTGTGGCAGGAGGACGGCGTTACCGGCCCCATGCGCGATTTTTAGCTGCCAACTGCCCAATGGCATCGCCAGCGCGTGGACGATGCCGAGTCGCGTGGGATTCATCCCCATACCCGCCAGCAGGCTGCCGAGGAGCATTTTGTACCGCGCTTCACGGTCTGTGCCATCCTTCACCGCTTGCACGAGCGCATCCCCGATCAGTTCTATCGCCCGGTAGGTCAGCGCCGCCGAGATCGGCTGGTACGACGTGTTGGTGTAGGATTCGATGGCGTGGGTGAGGGCATCCATGCCGGTGGTGGCGGTCAGGAACGGCGGCAGGCTGAGTGTGAGTTCGGGATCGGCGATCGCCACGCGCGGGAAGACCAGTGCGCCGCCGATGCCGATCTTGATTTTGCGATCGTCGTCGGTCATCACCGACCAATAGCTGACCTCGCTGCCCGTCCCCGCCGTCGTCGGGATGGCGATCATTGGCAAGCCGGGAGTGCGAAGCTTGTTCAGCCCGGCGTACTGCGTGATCGGTGCGGGGTTCGTTGCGCCGAAGGCCACCGCTTTAGCCGCGTCCAGCGAACTGCCGCCGCCCACGCCCACGACGAGGTCGCAGGCTTCGGCGCGCAGCACACCTACAGCGTGCTCTACCGTTTTCGAGCCGGAGTCCTGTGGCACTTCGTCGAACACCACAGCGGGTATCCACGCCTCGGTCAGCACCTTGATGACCTGCTCTACGACACCCGCGGCGTGCACCCCTTTATCGGTGACGATCAACGCGCGCTTGCCGCCCACTTCGACGACTTTCTCCGGCAGCCGTTCCAGCACGCCAAAACCAAACAAGACTTCCGTGCCGATGGCGGGGAAGTTGAACATCTGGATGTGATCTATTTCTTTCATCCCGAATCCTCCTGGTGTGAAATCCGATCGTTGCGCGCTTTGCTATTTATTGACATGATTAACAGGATAAGCCCTGGTTTCGCAAGGGAAGGCTTTCCATCCTGTTGATCCTGTCCAAAGAAAGTTAGCTACGTAGCTGCTGCAAAATCCAAAACTCTGAATATGTTGGCCTTTGACTTGCCCAATGGTCAGATTGAACTATTGGTCAGCATTGGCGTAGTTTTCAGTTATTCTGGATGCTGATTGCACGAATTATATCACTCTTTTCCCCAAAAACTGTGGTATAATGTTCGTTCGCTTCATCACCGGGACATAGACTGCTTCTCTTTTCGTCGGTTACAATCCAAGTGCAATCTTCGGTTGCCTAGTCTGTTGACACAAAGGAGGAACTATGCCACGTATTGGAATCGATTTTGGCACCACCAACTCGTCAGTCGCGTATTATGACGGCAAAAAACTGCGCCCCATCGAACTCGATACCGCGAACGAGAATCCTCACGTACTCCCTTCGCTCATCTACATGGATCGTGAGTATCAAACCATGCTCGGTACGCGGGCCGCGAACGAGTACCTGGCGCGGGAGACCGGACGCCGCATCGTGTGGGAGCGCAAGGAGATTCAGCCGATCGAGATCATCGTCGGCGGGGCCGGCTCTAGCCCCATCCGCTACTGGCACGATCTCTATATCGACACCGACGTTGGCGCGCACGGACGGCTGCTGCAATCGGTCAAAACCGCGCTGCGCGATCCCCGCTATGAGGGGACGTTCATTTTCGACCGTTATTTCTCCATCGATGAGTTGATCGCCATCATCCTGCGCTCGATGAAGGCGAGTGCCGAAGCGCAGCTTGGCGAGACGTGCGACAGCGTCGTGCTCGGTCGCCCGGTGCGCTTTTGCGATTCACCCGAAGGCACGCTGCGTGCGGAGGAAATCCTCTACAAGGCTGCGTTGTATGCGGGATTCCGCGACATCTCCTTCCAGATGGAGCCGATTGCGGCGGCGCACCTGCATCACATTGCGACCGGGAAACGCGAAATTGCGCTCGTCTTCGACTTCGGCGGCGGTACGCTTGACCTGACGATCGCCGAGGTGGGCGGCGCACAGCCGCCCCGTGTGATTGCGACGCGCGGCGTGCTCGTCGGTGGCGATGATCTGGACCGGCGCATTATGCTGTCGCTGCTCAAGTATTTTGGCCACGGTTCACGCGTCGATGGCGGACTCGATTTCCCGCCGGACTACCTCGATCTGCTGCACGCCTGGCAGACGATGCCGGAGCTATCGCGCCCGATGCCCCTGGAGCGCATCAGGAATTTTCAGAAAACGAGTACCAATCCGCAGGCGATGCGGGCGTTGGAGACGCTCGTTACGCAGAACATCGGCTTCGACCTCTTCCGGCACATCGAGCAGACGAAGAGGGCGCTCACCGACGCACTGATGGCGCGCCTGGATTATGACTACGAGCACATCGCCATCCACGAGCGGATTCTGCGCCGCGCGTTCGAGGAATTGATCGAGCCGGAGCTGGTGAACGTGGCGCGGGAACTTCGGCAGGTCGTGAGAGATGCAGGACTGCGCCTGGATCAGGTAGATGTGGTGCTGCGCACCGGCGGGGCGTCTCTCGTGCCCGCGTTCGTGGAACTGCTCGAAAGCCTCTTCGGTCACGACAAAATCCGCGAGATGGATCCCCTCACCTCGGTGGTGGGCGGGATGGCAGTGGTGGCACACAAGGAAGGTGGCCAGCATCCCCAGTACGCCTATCGCTACGAGAACCCCTTCGCGTATGTCAAGTCCACCAGCGAGCGCGAATACCGCACGACCGTTATGCGCGCGTACCAGCCATGCTACACCGACCGCGACTACATCGTTACCACCGTGCCGTTGACATTGGCTGGCCTGCACACGGTGATGCCGGCTGATCTCGATTATGATTCCACGGCGAAGAAACTGTTGCGTTTCAAGCTGAAGCGCCCGAGCAAACTGTACGTCATCTACCAGGCCAAGGCACACCATCTGCCTAAGTGGCTGCAGGGATTTACTCGTGAGGAGAAATTGCAGGTGGATATCGAAACGCCGGGCGGAACGTATCCCTTCTTGGTCTACAGTCGCGATTTCCCGGCGGGAGCGTTTGCGCTCGGCGGCGCGCACGCCAAGGGGTACAGCGGCATCGTGTTTTTGAACTACCTCGTCGCGGCTAGACCGCACTAGGTCAGTTTTGTGCTTAGGGGGATCGCCAGATCCCCGATTCTGACCAAGCCGGGGATCTGGCGATCCCCTTCAAGCCGGAAAGTGATCCGGAAAGTAATGCGTGTTGTTCTTCTAGTGTGGCTTTAGCCCCACGCTTACCCAAAGGAAGCAGGCCGGCACACAGAGCAGGCCCATCAGGATCAGCCAGGGCGCGAGATCGCGGACGATTGTGGCTACGTAGGTCCACGTTGCGGATACGACGCTGTCTTGATTTTGTTGCTCCAGCCAAACGCGCCACTCGCGTTCTAGCGTGGTCAAATCAGCCCCAAGTGTCTGTTTGGCACCCGTGGAACATTCCATCCCGTCTGCATAAGCATCAATGAGATCGCGAACCTGCGTCCAGCCATACGCTTGCCGGAGGTAGCGGACAAAGCTCTGGCTTTGCGCGTAGGCCAGAAGGGCGCGATCGGTTTCTGCGGGGAATGGGTGGCACAGTGTCGCCATAGGGATCAGCTTGCCGTCCTGCGCGGCGCGTTGCAGGGCCAGCGCATAGGCGGGGTCGGGACTGCGCTCGAAAATGGAGGCCAATCCTTCGTTGAGCCAGATGGGCAGCGCGGCGTAGCCTTGCGGGCCGGTGAGGTCGTAGAGTACCTTGTGGGTGAGTTCGTGCGGGATATGGCGCTTCATCTTGAGGATGGCCTCGCTGGACGGCGATATGGCGAGCAATACCACACCGATCTCGGGGTAGGCCTGCCCGCCGACCCACTCGTATCCCGTCAATTGCAGTGCGGATTGCAGGTCGGGCAGCGAAGGGTAGATGTAGATCGTCACCGAATCGATAACGTGCGCTTTCAGCGTTTCCTGGATTTCGTCAATGGCCGATTGCGCGATGTTCAGCGCATTGTTCATCAGGACTTTGTCCCCCGTTACCCAGTGCAGTGTGATATCGCCATCGCGCAGCGTTTCCCAGGCAAAGCGATTGTCTTCATATAAAAAGTGCTGTTTTTCGGTGCTGAGCGTTTCCCCTTGCGCATCCTTGTACTCCCACCAATAGCTAATGGTCGTGAACGGCGGGAACGGTTTCTCGCTCAGGTTGCGCTCTTGCTGCGCCACGTTCGCCACGACCGGCGTTGGATAATCCTGCGTGTGCGTCCCAACCTTGACGTACAGTGTGGCCGTGTCGGATGCGGTTTCCGGAGGGAGGGTCAGCGTAAACGTCGCCGTCTGGCTGTACGTGTACGTATGCTCGGCGACGACGCCGGCCTGAGCGTAGGCTGGCGATAGCGTCATTGCGAGCAACAGCAGCAGTCCCAGCAACGCAAGGGTTCTACCGCCGGTATGATTGCGCCGTACGCTGGTTGCTAGGCCCACGGGTCCTCCACATCATCACCTTCGTCTTCGAGATACAATGTGAGTAGATCATCTTCATCATCGAAGGCCTCGTCCCTGAGGTCCTCGTCCCTGAGGTCCTCGTCCTCGAGGTCCTCGTCCTCGAGGTCCTCGTCTTCATCTTCGTCGTCGAAATCGTCTTCGTTCTCGCCAAACCCGAGCGCGAGCTTCATGCCGATGCTACCCCCCTCATAGGCATCGTCCTCGGCCCAACTGCCCTCACTTGCGCCGTCGAATTCAGTGGGCGGACCGAAGAAGGTCGTGAGATCGCCATGGAAGAACTCTAATTCCTCGAGCGCTTCGTGGGCCGCCTGGCGCAGCGTCAGGTTGTCGGAATTGCGGTATCGTTTTAGCGTGCGTTGTGCTTGCTTTCCTCCGATCTGCCCGAGTGCCCACAATGCCATTCGTTGGATGTCGATGTTGACATCCTCGGCCAATTCGACCAGTGCGGGGACGGCTTCTGGCAGGGCCAGCTCGCCGCAGGCGCGCGTTGCCTCGTAGCGCATTGCCGGATGGGGGCTGAATAACTCCTGGTAGGCGATTTGGCCCCAGCGTTTGTCGGCGCTGCGCCCCATCGCAAGGACGGCGCTGATGCGCATTTTCTCTTCCGGATGGGCGTAGGCCGCTTCAATCATCTCCGGTGCGCCGTGCAGGCTGGTATATGCCAGCGCCTCAAGCGCGTGACGGCGTACATTCAGGTCTTCGCTGAGGTCATTGTGTGCTTTCAGCAGCGCTGCGCAGGCAGTCTCAAAGAAGTGTGGAAGAATTTTGTTCAACTCGCCCATCAGGACGAAGTGTGCCAGCGTCCGCGCAGCCGCCGCGCGCGCCACCGCTGCCGTGTCGTTTTCGAGGATCTCACTGAGTTGCGAAATCAGGCGGATGTCTTCATCCTCATCCAGCCCAGCAATCGCTGCCGCGCGCACATCCGCATCTTCATCGCGCATAGCAATGCGGAGCACGGCGGAGAAATCCATCTCGAAGTCCTCTACGGCGAGGGCATTCCAGGCTCGGACCGTCCTAAGGCGAACGTCGACGGGTAGGTTTCCCCAGGCTGCTGTGAGCCGCTGAATGTCCTCTGCCAGCAATCCTGAAAATTGCTTCAGGTCGGCGGCTTGCGGTATGTGCTGCGACGCCTCCATACTTTCCCACAAGCTATCGGTAATCTTTTTTTCGGTCATTCGTTCTTTATTTCTTCCTATCCTTGGGAAGATTTACGTGAGCCAAGGGCTCGTACGCCTTCTCAAGAATTCTCCAGGTTAAGGCAATTGTATCGGTGCAACGACGTCCAGGATCGTAATAATGATGAAAACCGCGCCGAGTATCATCAGGGTCACCATGTGGATGCGCTCTTCTAAAGCGGGCGTGAGTGGTTTGTGACGTATTTTCTCCACGATGGCGAAGAGAATGCGCCCGCCATCCAGCGCGGGGATGGGCAGCAGATTGAAGATACCCAAACTCACGCTGACGAGAATCAGAATGTTCAGAATCGGGTAAGCCGCACCGGTGGAAATGCTGTCCTCCACCGAGCGTTGCGCGATCTGGCTGATCCCGATGACGCCCACCGGTCGCGCTTGTTCGATGGGGATCAATCCGCGAATCACGTAGACCGGGAAGAACACCGTCGCGCCGATGATTCTCCCCAGATACCGGCTGCCGTAAACAAAAGCCTCATTCAAGGGATAGTGCTTGAGCTTTCCACTGGCTACCTCGCCAATCATGACGCCCATCGCGCCCTGACCTTCCGGTGGATCGATGCGCGGGATAAGGGACACGGTGACCGGCTGCCCCTCGCGCTCCAACAGGATTTCGGTTGGTTCGCCGAGGGTCTGTTGGACAGAAGCGGAGACTTCGTCAATAGACTCGACCGCCTCACCATTAACTGCGACGATGACGTCGCCGGCTTGCAGGTCGGCTTCGGCAGCAGGCGACTCCGGCGCGACTTCGCTGATGACGACATTCGCTATGGGAAGCCCGGTGGTGAAAAGCAGTGTTGCCAGCACCCACGCCGTCAGCAAGTTCATTACTGGACCGCCCAGGTACAGCAAAATGCGCTTTCCGGGTGGTTGCGCGTACAGGCTGTGGCGATAGGCTTCCTCTTTCTCGGCTAGGACTTCTGGCGATGTCTCTTCGTCCGTGTCTTTTCCTTCGTCCTCTGCAAACGTCTGCTCACCCTCCAGCCGGGTGAATCCGCCGAGTGGCAACCAATTGAGGGTGAAATCGGTCTCACGCCATGTGAAAAGTTTGACGATGCGCGGCGGGTAGCCGATGCCGAACTCTCGCGCCCACACACCAAGCAGCCTTGCCATTACGAAATGGCCTAGCTCATGCACTAAAATCAACGGGATCAGGCACACTAAAAAGCCCACAATCATCCCTAATCCGTCATTTATCCAACTCAATATTGGCATTTGTGTCTCCTTCATTAACGCATTCACTGTGATTATACTCGAAGCTCGGTCTACTGTCCAGATTTGTTTTATTTCCCCGCCGCATTATACTTGTCAACGAGTTGAGCGGATTCTGGCTGACAAAAGTTCCCGACTTTCGACTTTTGACTTTCAACTTTAGACTATTTTGGGGAGGTGTTTGGTTGCGTCGGCGTCGATGTTGTCTGGCAGGCCTGATGTTGTGCCTGGTATTCGTGGTGCGCTCTATGCCGATCCGCGCGCAGGAAAGAGCACAGGACTGGGCGCAGCAGAGCGTGCAGTCTGGTGAGCGGCTGGTGTTGGCCTTCTATTACGCCTGGTTCGACATGCTGACATGGGAGAAACCGTTGCCCGATAAGCCGTTGCAACTCTATCATTCCAGTGACGTTTACGTGATCCAGCGGCACGCGCGTGAGGCGCGTGAGGCGGGTATCGATGCTTTGGTTCAGGCCTGGTACGGTCCGGACATGACGAACAATCAGACTGAATCGAACTTCCGTATTCTGTTGGAGCAGGCGCAAGCTCAGGGGATTCGGGCGGCGGTCTCGGTCGATATGGGCGGCCCCTTCTTACAAACCGAGGATGCCGTGCTCGACGCGTTGCAGGCATTGCGAGAAGGTCGCGCGCAACATTCCGCTTACCTGCGGGTGGATGGTCGCCCCGTCGTCTTCTTCTGGCGGCAGGACCAGTTCTCCGTTGCCACATGGCAGGCGATTCGCGCGCAGGTGGACCCTGAGCGGCAAATGCTGTGGATCGCCGAAGGCGTGCAACTCGACTACATCGAGGTCTTCGATGGCCTCTATCTCTACAGCGTCGCGTGGTCTGCGACGCCGGCATCGGTTTTGGTGAGATGGGGATCTACCGTGGATCAGTGGAACGCGCAGCATAACGCTACCCGTTATTGGGTGGCGACGGTGATGCCTGGCTATGATGATTTGGCGACCGGGCGCCCCGACGCTTTTGTCCGCCCGCGTGAAGGGGGTGCGTATTATCGCGCGTGCTGGCAGGGGGCCGCACAGAGTGACGCCGATTGGGTCGTCATCACCAGCTTTAACGAGTGGTTGGAAGCCACGCACATCGAACCTTCGACGCAGTATGGGGATTCTTACATCGGTTTGACCGCCGAACTGGCCGCTGCGTATCGCTCCGCGAGTCTTGCCGTTCAACCCACGCCAACGCCCGAACTGCCCACCGCCACCCCCGAGGTTGTGCCAACGGCAACGATCACGCCGACGGTTACGCCCATTCCAGCAACCCCCACGCTCACGGCGACGCTTGCGTTGACATTCACCGCAACGCCTACACCCACGGTGACGCCATTTCGCCTCTCGACGCCGACCCCGCGTGTGGTCGTCATACCGCCGGCTGCGTCGCCTACGCCGTATTCTGTGGCGCCCGCCGCTACCAGTGCTGCCACGCCCACGCTGCCCCCGCGCACGTTGATGCCTGTAGAGGGCGTGCCGTCGAAAACGTGTGGGTCGGCTCCAGTGCTGTTGCTGGCACTTGGCTTTGTGGTGGTCCTTCTGCGGAGGCGCTGACGTAACTTCAATTCTTGCGCCGGGTTACAATCCTGCGATCCACTTGCCAACGGCGTGTATGGGCAAAGATAATGTACCAGGCTGCATCAGTCAACCGTGACCCACCCGCCATTCTTGACCATAATCTTCGTGGTTAAGCGTCATCCTCTCGGGTAGCTCTTCGCAGGGGATGGCGTCCACGCCAGCAACCGCTCGGCCAGTCGCGTGTTGCGCTGCGCGATCTTGTCATTGTGCACGGCGATGGCGATGGCGCGCTGGTTTCCTACCAGGACGACGAGGGACTGCGCCCGCGTGATGCCCGTGTAGAGCAGGTTGCGCTGCAACATCATATAGTGCTGTGTCAGAATCGGAACCACTACCGCCGGGAACTCCGACCCCTGCGACTTGTGGATGCTCACCGCGTAGGCATGGACCAATTCGTCCAACTGTGTGAACTCGTAGCCTACCAACGCTCCATCGAAGTTCACCGTCAACGTATGCTCCTCCAAATCCAATGCCACCACGTGCCCCATGTCCCCGTTAAAAACCTGCCGATCGTAATCGTTGCGAATCTGCATTACCCGGTCGCCCACGCGAAACACCCGTGAACCGTGCGTCGATTCGGCTTTGCGCGTGTCCGGCGGGTTGAGCTTCTCCTGCAAGCGCCGGTTCAGCGCACTGACGCCCGCCGCGCCCCTGTGCATTGGGCTGAGCACTTGGATATCGCTGCCGGCGTCGTAACCAAACTTCGCCGGGATGCGACGCGCGACGATGTCCAAAATCATGTCAGCGGCGCTCTCGGCGTCGTCCTGCCGGAAAAGGAAGAAATCCCGCGCCGGGCCATTGCACACCGGCATCTCGCCACGATTGATGCGGTGGGCGTTGACGATGATGAAGCTGTCCTCAGCCTGGCGGAAGATCGTATCGAGTCGCGTGATGGGGATTGCATCACTGGCGATCAGGTCGCGCAGGACGTTCCCCGCACCCACCGACGGCAGTTGATCCACGTCGCCGACCAAGAGCAGATGGCTGCCCGCCTCCACAGCCTTGAGCAGGTGATTCATCAGCAGAATATCGACCATCGACGTTTCATCCACGATGATCATATCCGCATCCAGCGGATTATCCTGGTCGCGCGCGAACTGGAATCCCTGCGCGGCCTTGACTTCCAGCAGCCGGTGGATGGTTTTGGCCTCCAGTCCTGTCGCCTCGCTCAGGCGTTTTGCGGCGCGACCCGTCGGCGCACACAGAAGCACGGAGCAGCGTTTGGCCTGCAACAACTGGATAATGCTGCGCGTGATCGTTGTCTTGCCGGTACCAGGACCGCCTGTGAGGATGCTCACCTTCTCCGTGAGCGCCATCCGCACTGCCGTCTGCTGCTGCTCCGCCAAGTGAATCGGGGCTGCCAGATCGCTGGCGGCGTACTCATCAAGCCAGGCGAACGCCTTGTCCCACTCGACATCCTGGAACATCGTCAGTCGGTCTCGCACACTCGTCTGCAATTGCCGTAGCTTGTTGGCGACGCCGTTTTCGGCGTAGAAAAACGGGGGGAGGTAAATCGCAGACTCGTTGCTGGATACTTGATGCTGAGTACTTGATGCGTGATGCCTGATACGTGATTCGTAATTCGCAATTTGTAATTCGCGATCCTCCGCGATGACTTCTTCGAGTCGGATAAGCGTGTCCAACTGCGGTTCGCACGCTTCGCGGGTGGCGGCAAGCAATTCGGTGGCAGTGGCAAGGAGTTGGTCGCGTGTGGCAAAGCAGTGCCCATCATCGCTGAAAGTGCCAAGTGCGTAGCGCAACCCGGCTTGGATGCGTTCGGGCGCATCCACGGCAAAGCCCATCTGCTGCGCAATCTTGTCCGCTGTCTTGAAACCGATACCGTAGATGTCCTTCGCCAGCCGGTATGGGTCGTTACGCACGATGACGATAGCCTCTTCGGCGTATTGCTTGTAGATCTTAACCGCGAGCCCGGTACTCACGCCGTGGCCCTGCAGAAAGATCATGATCTCCTTGATGTGCTTTTGCTCTTCCCAGGCGCGCGCGATCAGCGCCGTTCGCTTCACCCCGACGCCCGGCACCTCACGCAGCCGGTTCACGTCTGTCTCGATCACATCGAGCGTCTTGAGGCCGAAGTAATCGACGATGCGCCCGGCGTTCACCGGCCCCACGCCCTTGACCAGGCCGCTGCCCAGGTACTTGCGGATGCCCTCGACCGTCGCCGGAAGCTGCACGGTGTACTCGCGGACTTCAAACTGGCGGCCGTACTTGGGATGCGTGCTCCACAGTCCTCGCAGGCGCACGGACTCGCCGACGTTGACGCCTGTCAGTGTACCTACCACGGTGACTTCATAGCTTTTTCCCTTTGGGATCAGCTTCGCGACCGTGTAGCCGTTTTCTTCGTTCTGAAATGTCAGCCGTTCCAGCGTCCCTTCGAGGGTTTGTAAAGGAGGAATGTTTTCAGACATAACCAATACACAGTAGAAATGGGGCTTACTTATAATACGTGATGCGTGATACGTGATGGGGCAACCTCACGTATCACGCATCACGTTTCACGAATTACTTCGCGCTTATGCTCCCGGCCACCGTCGCAGCGAGCGAACTGTCCATCGCCGGGATATTACCACCCAAGCCGTAGATGACGATCTGGCTGCCTTCCTCGCGGCCGATGCGCTCCAGGACGTTGAGCCGGTAGATTTCCATCGCCCGGTCCGACATCATCGCCGCCGCCTCGTTGAATTTCTCCGCGATGGCTTTCTCGGCTTCAGCTTCGGCAACCTTGGCCTGCGCCGACCGGCGCGACTGTGCCAGCACGCTCAACTCCTGGATCAGGTCAGTGGGCACATGGACGTCGGTGATCTCCACCGAGGTCACGTCCACGCCAAACGAGGCTGCCGCTGCATCGATCATTTCCTTGAGCCGTCCCGACACCTTGTCCCGCGATCCCAACAACTCCGACAATTCCAACATCCCAATGGTATCTTTGAGCGCGCTGTTGGCGGCCTGGAAGACAGCCTCCTGGTAGTTCGCCACGCTCAATGCCGCCTTCTGGGGATCCTCGACGCGCCAGAAAATCACGGCCTCGCAGCCCACAGGGACATTGTCCTCCGTGAGCGTCTCTGCCGCCGTGATGACGCGGGTCTGCACGCGCAAGTCGATCTGCGCCGTCACCGATTCGTTGAACGGTGGGTAGGGGATCACCCAGAAACGCCCCGGTCCTCGGACGCCCATGAATTTGCCCAACTTGAGGATAATCACCCGCTCGTATTCAGAGACAATGTAGAGGCTCCTGCTTAACATCCCTGGAACGATCAGCGCGAGAAGCCCGCCGACGATGAGAATAACAACGCCGACCGCCGTCCCTATATTGGGCAACAGAAATCCCGCCGCTACGGCGAGAATGACCGTGATAATCCCGATCAAGAAGAAGAGGCCAAACCAGACCAACGCGCGCTGTACACGCTGCACGTTGTTGAGGTTACGAGCCGCGGGATTATAAACTGCCTGTGGAATTCGTTGTGCTGCCATAGTTACCTCCTTATGATAATGAACCCTATCCTTATTAAAGCATGAAATGGACAAAATGAACAGCGGACCGCTTATTGGGGCCTATTTGCCAGTCGCGACGCTTCAAGTATAGTCATATTCAACGTACAACCTGTAACTGTCTCTCAGGAGGCTACTCAGATGACGACGCAGTTGCTCATCATTTTTCTGCTGACCGTGTTGATCAACACCATCGACACGAGCGCCTACGCAGCGCGACTGGCGGGGGTGCGCACGGGGCATCCGGCATTGGCAAGCTCACTCTATCACGTGCTGGGTTTAGGATCGCGCGGGGCCAATGCTCTAGCCGGTCCACTCCTCGCCAGTCTAACCGATGTAGCAGTGCTTGAACAGAACACCGGTTCATTGCTGAATGTATACCGCATTGTGGTACTCGCAGCATCGGTGGGAACGTTGGTCGCCGCACTCGGCATCCCCAGCCTGAGCCGTATCCTGGCGCGCGGGATCGCTGCATACGAGTACCGCCGATCGTTGCCGAAGGTGGTGGTGCGTGGCGCGTCGGTGCAGGGCCTCTGGCGGATGACCACCGACTTGATGCCACCTCGTTTGGGCGCAGTACGCGAATCTCGCCGCAGCCCCTTCCCCAAACGCTTTCTCATCGCCAGCATCCTCGTCACCGCGATTGCTGCCGTGAGCAATGCCGCCGCGATGTATGCCAGCGCATTGGTCCCCGAAGGCGCCCGCACCGCAGCCAGCCTCTCACCGATGTTGGCCGGACTGGGGATGATGCTTTCCATTTTCATCGTTAATCCCGTCGCTGCCTTTGTCACCGATGAGGCGTTGCGCGAAAAACGCCCGCTCAAGGACGTGACTTACATTACCATTTGGCAGGTGGGCGCGCAATTGGTCGGGACGCTCGTCGCGCAACTGTTGCTCTTGCCAGCCGGTCAGGTCATTGCCATCGTCGCCCGTTGGTTGATCGCATAACGCGTGCGTTTCACTTTGGGGGAAATAGTCAGATCAACGTCTGATCATCGCGGTTTTGAGGCAGTTTTGGCCCGATTCGGGCTCAACAAGCTAGGTATGCAAAGGCCAAAACTGCACCCCCGCATAACACAAACTTTTGCTGTATCTCAAATGTGGTATACTTGATAGTAGTTAACAATTTATGGATTCCTTCGGGGCAGGGTGCGGGCCTAATTTAACGGTCCAATTCCCGACCGGCGGTAAAGAGAATCGACACAAACACAACCTGTAGCGATTTTCAAGCCCGCGAGCACTTGGCGAAACCTAAGTGCAGATCCGGTGCAAATCCGGAGCCGACGGTAAAAGCTGTTCGAGTACGAATGACCAAGTCCGGATAAGAGAAGGTGCGCGTGCAGGATAAGCGTGTCGAACGCCCCGAAGTCTGACCTTCGGGGCGTTTTTGTGCTTCGTATCAGCAGGAGCAAATGCAAATTGAAAGCATCTAGCACACGTACATCGAATGGCAGTTATGGCCAGAAAACTTTCCGGCATCTTCCCTTCTATCTGCTGTCGTTGGGGCTAGCCCTACTCGTTTGGCAGATGGTCTCACAGTGGATCGCCGACACGCCGCGTCGTTTCCTGTTGCCGACGGCTGGAGAGGTGCTGGCACGGTTCATCAAACTCACTACGGCCGGCACGCTGGCCCATCATGCCGGCGTCACCCTGTTGGAGATGGGATTGGGACTGCTCGTGGGGACGACACTTGCCGTGCTGTTGGGCTACGGCGTCGCGCACAGCAAGTTACTGGCCTATTTCCTTGAGCCGGTGATCGTTACTTCGCAGGCCGTACCGATTGTGGCACTTGCGCCGCTACTGACCGTATGGTTTGGTCCTAAGCTGGCCTCGAAAGTCGTCGTCTGCGCCCTCATCGTTTTTTTTCCCATTCTCGTCAACATCGTCGCGGGCCTGAAAGGGATCGATCCACGCTTGCAGGATTTGTTTCGGATGCTGGAAGCGCCCCGGCACAAGGTGCTTCTACATTTGGAAATCCCTGCCACATTGCCCGCGTTCCTGGCGGGGTTGCGGGTCAGTGGGACGCTCGCAGGGATGGGAGCGGTCGTCGGGGAATTTGTGGCGTCGACGCAAGGGCTCGGTTACCTGGTCAAGCAGGGCCAGAATCTCTACGACATGCCGATGATGTTTGTCGCTATCATCACTTTGATGGCGATTGCCTTGACGGTCTACGGGCTGTTCACCATCGTGGAGCGTCGCGCGCTCCGCTGGAACGTGCAGGATACGACGACCGCTTATGCTGAAGAATCCGCTTGATGCTGGAACTATGAATTGCGAATAACGAATTGCGAATTATGGAGGTTATGATGCGTACGCGTTTGTTTTACCTGGCTGTCATTGTTATGGTCTTGATCGGATGCTCTGGCTGTGCTAGCAAATCAGAACTAACCGAAATCACCCTGCCGATGGGCTATGTGGCGAACGTCCAGTTCACCCCTTTCTATATGGCCCAGGAACGGGAATACTTTCAGAAAGCGGGCTTCGACGTGAGCTTCGATTACCGTTGGGAAACCGATGGCATCCAACTGGTCGCTGCCGGGGAGATTCCCTTCAGTATAGCCAGCGGTGACCAGGTGATCCAGGCCCGCAGCCAGGGTCTGCCGGTCGTCGCGGTGGCGGCGTGGTACCAACGATTCCCGGTCGGCATCATCGCTCTGGAAGACACGCCCTTGCGCTCCCCCGAGGACTTACGCGGGTTGAGCGTCGGCATTCCCGAGACGTTCGGTGCATCATACATCGGGCTACGCGCGCTACTGAAAGCGGGCGGGTTAACCGAGGCCGATATCGACCTGCAAGCCATCGGCTACACGCAGCTGGCGGCGCTGACCGCGGGGACGGTCGATGCTGTCGTCGTCTATGCCAACAACGAACCGGCAGTCCTCGCGCAGCAGGGCACACCTTTCAACAGCCTGTACGTCGCCGACTACGCACGCATCGTTTCTGCCGTCATCGTCAGCAATGATACGATGGTCGAAGAACAGCCGGAAACCGTGCGCGCCTTCGTGGGCGCTTTCCTCAAGGGTCTGCAAGACGTGCTCGATGACCCGGACGCCGCTTTCGACATCAGCAAAAACTACATCGAAGGACTTGAAGAGAACGCTCCCGAACAGCGCGCGGTGCTGGATACCAGCATCGAATACTGGCGCGCGCCCAATCTCGGCCGCTTCGATGTCGATAGTTGGCAGCAAGCGCAGACCGTGATGGCGGAAATCGGGCTGATCGAACAGACGATGCCGGTGGAGAGCCTGTTTACTAATGAGTTTGTGAAATAATCACCTCGAACAAAAATCATCATGACCGAACCGTTACTGCACATCCGCAACCTGTCCGCGAGTTTTCGCGGCTATCTGGGCGATTTGAGTGCGCTGGACGATGTCTCTTTCGAAGTGGCGCGCGGAGAATTCGTCTGCCTCATCGGGCCTTCCGGCTGCGGCAAATCGACGTTGCTGCGCATCGCTGCCGGGCTGCTCGCCCCTTCGCGCGGCGAAATTCTGCTCGAAGGCCAGGCCGTGCACGCGCCACAGAAGCGTGTGGGATTGGTCTTCCAACAGCCCGCGCTTCTGCCCTGGCGCACTGTGCAGGACAACATCGCGCTACCTCTGGAGATGATGGGGCTGTCAGCCGCCGACGTTCAGGCGCGCACTGCCGACCTGTTGGCTCTGGTAGGGCTGGTAGGTTTCGAGCAAGAGTACCCCATCCATCTTTCCGGCGGGATGGCGCAGCGCGCTACCCTTGCCCGTGCGCTGGCGCAAAATCCGGAAGTGCTGTTGCTCGACGAGCCTTTCGGGGCGCTCGACGCGCTAACGCGCGAACGCATGGCGGCAGAACTGTTGCGCATCTGGGAGCGGGACCAGCGTACAGTGCTGATGGTGACGCATAGCGTCGAGGAGGCAGCGCTACTAGCCGACCGTGTCGTTGTGCTGAGCGCGCGACCGGGTCACGTTATGGAAATCATAGAGGTGACATTGCCACGCCCACGCTCACCCGCGCTGCTCGCCACGCCGGAGTTACAACGCATTGCGGGGCATCTGCGTGAGGCGCTATCCGGCGGAAACAGTCACGCGATAGCGCAGCCTATTCCGCCTTCCAGTTAACGCGTAACGCGGCCTGGCGGTTGACGTAAAACTTTACCGCCCACACGCCGGGCGATACAGCGTGCACAGCGTCGTCGGTCAGGGGTTTCTCGTTAAGGAGGACGGCTGAGGGTCGTGAAGGCAGTGCCAACCACACCTCTCCCTGCGCGAGACGTTGTAAGTCTATCGTCAGGGTGAGATCGCCGCGCTCCAACTGCCATTCGGTGATTTCAGCCCCTTGCGAAATATGGAACGTCGTCGCAACCAGGTGAGGGACGGGTTGCGCCAGACGAATCCCCAACAGTACCGCACCGTGCGGTGCCAAATGAAATACCGGTTGCATTGCGCCTGGCTCCAGGCGCAGATAACGCCGCTCCCAAAAATCGAAGATGTGATACGGTTTGCGCTGATCCATCGGCAAATTTGCCGGCAACGTGCGTTCCACTGGAGCATCGCTCCAATTGAAGAGGCCAATGAGTCGCCAGTGCCCCCACGGGCGCGCAATGGGAACAACCACCTCCTCCGGCATCTCGTTCTGGAAGAGGTCGAGTACGTCCATCCCCTCCAACAATGATGGGAACAGCGCCGCGACGAGCATACGGCGCTCCGGCGTCAGCGCGTCCAGTTTGTCGGAGAGCAGCAACAACCCACCCGAAAGCCCGATGAGTGTGGCCTGTGCCAGCACTTCGTCTTCGGTTAGCGCACAACCTTTGGTTGCCGGATGTGTATCGCGCATCAGCAAAGTATCCGGGTCGTTGGTCCACCAGCGATTGTGCATCCATGTACGCGTCGCCACGTTGCGCAGGCTGTTGCGTAAACTCGGCAGAGAGGGATTGCGTTTGAGTAAGCGCTTGATTAAGCGGCCTTTGCCATAGCTTGGTTCCCATGACGGCGCAGTGTCCGGTCCGACGCGCATCGCATCGACCAGACCGATGGCTGGTTGCAACGGCGCGCCGCAGCCAACGAGATAAGTCTCGCTACCAGCGGCTTCCCGAATGACGTGAAAGATCTGACGCAGTGCCTGCGCTCGCGTCAATCGTGTGTTATGGCGTTTGCCGGCCAAGGCGCCTGCATACATAAAATCCAGCTTGAGATAGGCGTATCCCCACTCATGGACCGCATCCTGCACTAAATCCCGGACGTGCATCTGCACGCCGGGATGCGTGGGATCAAGTGCCCGGCCTAAAAATCCCCATATCAAGCCCGGCGAAACCGGACGGCCACGCGGCGTGCGCAGTAGCCAATCCGGGTGCTGGGTGACCAGCGTCGATTTAGGATGTGCTGTCAGTGGCCCAAGCCACAATCCCGGCGTAAACCCAGAACCCCGGATGCGATCAGCCAACCAGTGGAAATCGTGCGGGAAGCGCGCGTTGCGCTCGGTCCAATCGCCCCATTGTGTTTGGTAGCCCTCGTCGAGTTGGATGACCTCTAAGGGGATTTCATCCGCAAGTAAGGCTGCCGTGGCCAGGTTATCGATGATATCCGCCTCGCTCACCTGGTTGCCGTACACACACCAGGAACACCATCCTGTGGGCGCAGGACGCGGTGAGGGGAGTTGCATCTGGCGGATGACGGCGTAAGCATACTGAGCGAACGGGTCCGTGCTGGGCAGAGGCGCCCATTCCAGATAGAACCACTCGGAGGTCAGCCCTTCGCCTACATCGAGCGTCAGATCATCAGCCTGGGATTGTACGGTCAGCGCCCGATGGCCGGGGCGTACATCCGCACCGACCTGCACAAATTGATCCGCCAGCGATACGCCCCCAACAATCAGGGCCTCTCGCGGCGTTACCACCGCGCCAACTACCTCACTCCAAAAGCATCCTGCCTTCCTGGCATAGGGCGTTTTGGGGTTGTGGATCATGGGGCCTTGAAGCCAACGCTCCGGCAGAGAGAGCGTGTTGTCATGGCGCTGTGCCGGTAAAAAGCCGGCAGTGGACCAGGATTGCCAGCCATTGCTATAGAAGCCGGATGGCGGCTCAACGGACTGAAAGCCATCCGGCGTCGTACTGACAAAGAAACGGCGAACCTGCACAGGGTCCGGGCTGATATTTGTCACGGAGACTTTGAGCAAGACAAACGGGCGCGAAGGGTAAGCCCGCACGCTCACGCTCAACGTCAGCCCCTGAAATTCCTGGTGACAGATCGTAGCGCCTTCCGCCTGCCCGTGCGCATCCTCAAGGTGTTCCGTCGTCACGCGTCCCGAAGAGAGATTGTCCGTCGTCAACGCGCGGACATGGCCGCGCTGAACAACTTCTACGCCGGCAAAACACCGCAAGGCACGTCCCGGACTTTGCAGGTGTAACGTGCCGGCGTGAGGTTCCCAGCGCACTTCAAAACATGGACTTTGAAATAGCAATGGCATCGTCGAAACCAAACCTCTTAGGCGCAGTGCTGGTCAACGCGCGGCGGCCCACACCATCACCACCACGACACACAACACACAGATCACCAGGGCTATCCCGCCGAACAGCGCGGCCAACACAACGGCAGCGATCTTTCTTTTGCGCGGATCTGCCTCAATCTTCTCACCAGCTTCTACCAACAGCCCCAGGGCAAACTCAAGAGCCAGAGCGCCCAGGGTCACCATCGCCGTGCCCACCGGAACGGAAAGAACCAGTGCCAGCAGGATCGCAATCAGCAGTTGCATAAGCCCTCTGAAATAAGTCGGATAGTCGTTAGTTGCATAGTCACCAGTCTAGGATCGGCGCAAGATTCGACGGCGTACCGACGGCGTACTCGGCGCTTTTGAGTACGCCTAGAGATCGAGTCGTATGTGCAATTCCTTGAGCTGGCGCGCAGTAGCGGTGGCCGGTGTATCGGCCATCAAGTCGGTAGCCTGCGCGGTCTTGGGGAACGCAATGACCTCACGGATGTTGTTTTCACCGGCCAGCAGCATCACCAGGCGGTCAATGCCTGGCGCCATACCACCGTGCGGCGGCGCACCGTAGGAGAAGGCTTCCATCATGTGGCCAAATTTGGCACGCGCCTCGTCTTCCGGATAGCCCAACATGCGGAAAATATCCATCTGTATCTTTGGATCATGCACGCGGATGCTGCCCGACGCCAGCTCATAGGCGTTGCATACCAGATCGTAAGCGTCGGAGAGCACGGCGAGTGGATCGGCCATCATCGCTTCATAGGTGTTCGGGCGTGGCATGGTGAACGGGTGATGCGCAGCATCCCACCGCTCTTCCTCGGCATTCCACTCGAACATGGGGAAGTCGAGGACAAAACCGAAGGCCAAAAGTTGTGGGTCGGCCAGTGTCAACCGGTCGCGGAAGGTGAGCCGCAGCGCCGAGAGCGCTGCCCCTGCAATTGCAGGTTCGGCAGCGACGATGCAGACCAGATCACCGGTTTGCGCGCCGGTACGAGCTGCAATCCCGGTCAATTCATCCTCGGAGAGGAATTTGACCGCCGGCCCCTTCACGCCGTCGGCGCGGAAAGCCAGTGTCACCAATCCCTTCGCGCCCTGCCCTTTGGCGATCTCGGTCAGGGTGTCGATCTCCCTGCGGGTATAGTCCGCGCAACCTGGCGCGACGATGGCCTCAATCTGTCCTCCAGCCTTTGCCGTCCCGCTGAAGACGCCGAAGCCACTCTGAGCCAAATCGCTGGTCAGATTCACCAGCTCCATTCCGAAGCGCAAGTCCGGCTTGTCGGTGCCGTAGCGCGCCAGTGCCTCCGCATACGAGAGACGCGGGAAAGGCGAGAGAATGCGCTTTTCTGGCGCGACGGCAGGGACCAGCGCCGTAAACAGGCCCTCGACCAGGTCCAGCACATCATCGCGATGGACGAACGACATCTCCAGGTCGAGTTGGGTGAATTCCGGTTGGCGGTCACCGCGCATATCTTCGTCGCGGAAGCAGCGGGCGATCTGGTAATAGCGTTCAAAACCCGCAACCATCAGCAGTTGCTTGAGCTGTTGCGGGGATTGCGGAAGCGCATAGAATTTGCCGGGATGGACGCGGCTCGGCACCAGGTAGTCCCGAGCACCCTCCGGCGTCGACTTGAACAACTGCGGGGTCTCGATGTCCAGAAAACCGTGTTGGTCGAGATACTCGCGGATGAACTGCACCGTCCGGTGACGCAGGACAATGTTGCGCTGCATGCGTTTGCGGCGTAGATCGAGATAGCGATAGCGCAGCCGCAGAGCCTCGTCGACCGGCGCATCGTCGTAGATGTAGAACGGCGGGGTCTGTGCCGTGTTGAGGATTTGCACTTCGCGGGCCTCGACTTCCACTTTGCCAGTCGGCCATTCGGCATTGACCTGATCATCAGGCCGTTGGCGCACAACGCCGCGCACCTGGATCACGTATTCGCTTCGTACTTTGGCGGCGACGGCGTGCGCATCGGGTGCCGTTTCCGCACTGGCAACGACCTGAACCAATCCCGCACGGTCACGGAGCACAATAAAAATCACTCCGCCGAAATCGCGGCGGAGATTCACCCATCCGGCTAGCGTTATTTCCTGACCGACATGCGTCACACGCAATTCACCACACGTATGGCTCTTGAACATGCCATCCTCCTTCTCCAGAATAACTTGCTACGGCCACTACTATACCACAGAGCGTGCTAAGGAGCAAACAAAACGGGTGTGTTTGAGAATAGGCGCAAATACGCAATCGAAGGGCCGTCGTTAGAAGACAAAGCTGCAAACCGCCCATTCTGAACTGCATCCCTTGTCCTGACGGCAATTGCCAAAATACATAAATGCGATTAATATAATAGTAATCATATGATATAATCACAGTTAGAATGGAATGGATCACAGGCTTACTGCCCGGTTGGTTGGTCGAATGGTTCCGAATCTACATCGCGCCGTTCCTCAAGGTTCAGATACGTGTGATGGCGCGGGCTATGCTTTCGGGCATAACCGATACGCTGTTGTTCATCAGCTTGCCACTCGTCATCAGCTTTGGTAGTCAAGCGGTCTGGAGCAGTCGTTATCAACTCACGATGACGCAACAGACACAACTTGAGCGTTGGGGCAGTGTAGCCCAGCTCATCGCTTATATGGAGGACGTTCCGCCAGTGGTGCCACTGGTCTTATGGTATAAGGAAAACGGTATGCGCGAAGAAAACCCTAATAACTGCGAAGGCATTATGGGACTGTATTCGGCGGTGACGTCGGGTGCGCTTCCTTGCTTTCCACCTGGCCCAATCAGCGCCAGCGAGGTCGCGCGACAATTGCGTATGGGCACCCATGTCTTCAAGAACTATTGCCCGGACATATCTTATACCACCACCGATCCCAAACTCATTCAAAAATGCTATCTCTACTACAATGCCGGCCCGAGAAGCCGCACAGCTCCGGACAATTCGGCCTACGTGATGAACGGCTATGACGCCGCCCACCAAAACATGATACTGACCGACATCCAGGGACGCCAACACCGTTTGACGGCGTTGGGGGCATGGCCCACGCACATCGCGATGCAGATGCAGTTGGCACAGTGGCACACGACAGGAATGCCCCCTGCAGTGCTGGCACCGGCGATGTTGGTTCAGGAGTTGATAGACAAAATCTGGACTGCAACCGAAAACGTCGAGGAGAATCGTCCCAGCGACGTGGTCCTTGATACTGACAATACCATCGCCAGCGACGCGTCGCCGG
>JBNGDO010000068.1:23189-24426 GCA_049975385.1 Anaerolineae bacterium
CTGACGGTCCAGATCGAGAATGACGAATGGACGCTATGGCTGATCGGATTGCGCTCTTACACGGTCAGTGAGGGAACTATTGCCGCCGGCGATGCAATCGGCGCCGTCGGCGGTGCGGGGAGCCAGACGCCAGGTGTACATTATGCGGTTTATGATAAAATAGCGGCAGGTTTTGTGGATGCGTTGAGTTTTGTGCCGGCGGCTGATTGCCCGCCTGCCAACAGGTAATGTGAACATTCCGAAAAGGAGAGAATCATGAATGCAGGAGCCTTAATTGTACTTTTTCTCATCCTAATCGCCATCGCGTGGGCTTTCTGGTTGATTTTCAAACGCGATCTCATCGGGATCAACCTGGGGAAACTACTCTCATACTTTGCCGGGGTCATCTTGACCCTATTGATCGTTCTGTGGATTACGTCGCAGTTCCTTCCGTGGTGGGCAGTCCGGCTTGTAAGAAATACACAACAATCCCGTAATGCTCAAGAGCTTCAGGCCGTTGGCGCCGAGTTGATCGATCAACTCATCACCGGGCCAGGCATCGTGGTGACGACAGCGCCTATCGTTACGCCCGGACAACCGATCATCGTCACACCAACACCGACCACCAGCCCGATCAGTACGCCCGGGGCTGGTTCCATCCAGAGCCTACCGCTTGGGGGCGAACGGACGCACACGGTGCAATCAGGGGACACCCTGTACAACATAAGCCGTCGATATGGCGTTACCGTAGACCAGCTAAAACAGCGCAACGGCCTCACGGGTGATATGATCCGTGTGGGACAGCAGTTGATCATCCCGTAAACAACTGGCCATTCCGTGAGTCAGGAAACTGTTGCTACGTCACCCGCAGCCAAGAAGCGTGCTGCTGCGCCCTCTATCCTGGAAAAAATCTGGCAGCTCTTCCGGCGAATTATGGCTCCCTTTCTGGAGAGCTTTTTCCCAAAACCACGCTATCTGGAAGGTGAAGTCGTGCAGCAAGTGATTGGGATGGCGAGCTATCGTGCAAAAGTGCCCAGAATGCTAGGAATTGCTGGCGTGATCCTGCTTATTCCCGGCCTACTTCTCTTTGGAGCGGCAAGCCTGGCCCAGGTAGACACCATTCAAATTGTCTCAGCCATCGTTGTCATTATCGCGTTGTTCTTTCTCTTCGAGTCAGCGCAAGAATGGTTGAATTATAACCAATGGCAGTTCATCGTGACCGACAAACGCATTATCCTCATCACACCTCACCCTCAGC
>JBNGDO010000069.1:0-15317 GCA_049975385.1 Anaerolineae bacterium
GAGACGGAGGTATTGGATGAGGGTGCTGCATAAACTGGTAATCATCGGAATCCTGCTAGGCCTGGCATTCATCCCGGTGACTGGAGCGTCCCAGGCCCAGGATGCGCTACGCCGGCAGGTGCTTTACATCAACTCGTACCATCGCGGCTACAAGTTTTCGGATGACATTACGCAGGGCATTGAAGCCGTACTCAAAGCCCCCGGTAGCAATACTGACTTGCTGGTTGAGTATATGGATACCAAAAGACTAGCCAGCAACGCGTATATGGAAGAGCTATACCAGCTTTATAAAATCAAGTATGGCGGTAAAAAACTCGATCTGATCATCTCTTCCGATGATGCGGCGCTGAACTTCCTGTTTACCTACGCGGACGAACTTTTCCCTGGCGTGCCGGTGGTTTTTTGCGGGGCCAACTACTTCGATGTAACACGCCTGGCCGGATTCGAACGCTTTACCGGCGTGAGCGAACTGGCTGATGTCCAGGGCACACTGGACCTGGCGCTCTCCCTGCACCCTCAGACCACCCAAATCGCGGTCGTCAATGACACGACGGTGACCGGGCAGCGCGTCCACGAAAAACTGGTTGAAGTGGAAGCGCTCTATCCCGGCATCGCGTTTATTTATCTGGAAGACATAACAATGGCCGAGGTGCGCCAACGGGTGAGCCAGCTTCCGCCGGACAGTCTGGTGCTGATCACGATTTTCTCACGCGACAGCGCGGGTGAGTTCTTCGAGTACGATGTTTTTACGCCGCTCATTTCCGAGAGCAGCGCCGTGCCGGTCTATGGCACCTGGGATTTTAGCCTGGGGTATGGGATCATTGGCGGCAAGTTGACCAGCGGCGCAACCGAGGGTGAACGCGCGGCCCAGCTTGCGGCCCGGATCTTAAGCGGTGAGCGTCCCCAGGATATCCCGGTCGTGCAACAACCGGCCGCCCGTTACATGTTCGATTATGACCAATTGCAGCACTGGGGCATCTCCGAGTCGGCGTTGCCTGAAGACAGTTTCATCCTTAACAAGCCCTTTTCCTTCTTTGAACAATACGCGAAGTTGGTGTGGATTGTTGGGATTAGCTTTGTGGTTTTGACCGTGGCAATTGGTATCTTGATTTTTAACATATTGCGCCGCCAACGGGCCGAGGTGCAATTGACCCGCAGTTTGGGTGAGTTGCAGGAAATTCGCGCGTCACTGGAAGATCGCGTTCAGGAACGCACAGAGGCCTTTCAGCAGCGCGCGGCGCTGCTCGAAGCAGCAGCGGAGGTCTCACGGGTGACCACGGAAATGATCGATGTCGATGTATTGCTGCCTCAAGTGGTCGAGCTGGTGCGCCAACGCTTTAATTTGTATTACGTAGGCTTGTTTTTGGTAGACGAGACGGAGAGGTATGCAGTTCTCCGCGCCGGCACGGGTGATCCGGGACGCGAAATGATGGCACGCGGCTGGCAATTTGAAGTCGGCGGGCACTCGATGATCGGGCGCTGTGTGGCATCCGGGCAAGCTGACATTCAATTGGATGTCGGGGAGGCTGCCGTTCATTTCGATAACCCCTATCTGCCGGAAACGCGCTCTGAGATGGCCCTGCCACTGCGAGCGGGCGGGCAAACCTTGGGCGCAATGACCGTGCAAAGCGACCGGGAGGCTTTTTTCTCGCCTGAAGACATTACTGTGTTGCAGACCGTGGCCGATCAGGTGGCCAATGCTGTGCGCAACGCCAGGCTATTCCAACAACTTCAAGAGAGTCTGGATGCGGAGCGGCGTGCTTATGGTGAGTTGACCCGTGAAGCGTGGCTGGCTATGCTCCAGTCTCAATCTGACCTGGGATTTGTCAGTGATAGACGCACAACTGTGCAAAACGTCGATGTATGGCGACCGGAAATGGAAACGGCGTTATCTACAGGGCGGGTTGTGTCGAGTTCTGGTGACGTGCCTACACTGGCTATTCCTATCAAGGTGCGAGATCAGGTGGTTGGCGTGGTCGATGGTCGCAAACCTGACGGTACAGCATGGTCGGAAGAAGAAGCTGGTCTGTTGCAAGCGCTGACCGAGCAGTTGAGCGCTGCTCTGGAAGGCGCACAACTGTATCGTGAGTCCCAGAGCGCGGCCGTCCGTGAACAATTGTTCAGCCAGGTGAGTGAGCGCATCAGGCAAGAGCTTGATCTGGAAGACGTGCTTAAAACCACGGTCGACCAAATCCAGCAGGTGTTGGGCCTCGAACGAGCCGCGATTCGCCTGGTGCGTGATGTGGATCAGGATAAGGTAACAGGTGGGTGAGCCTCATGACCGATTCAGATAATGGATACAGTGTGAGCCTTGAGGAGCGGGACATCCGCGTCTGGCAGCAACAGCTCATTCGTGGCGTGCTGATGGCGTTGACCATTGTCGGCCCTCTGGCCGTCATTGCCGGTTCGTACTATGCCTATACGACCCAAACAGCGTGGTTGATCCCCATTTACCTGATCACTTATGGCCTTTTGGTAGGGGCTACCTTCTGGCAACGCGGACCGTATCTGCTGCGGGTCGGCATATTCCTGGCGTTCGTCTACGCGATGGGGGTGCTCGATTTTTTCCAGGATGGGCGCGGGGGAAGCGGGCGCATCTTTCTTGTAGGACTGGTTGGCATGGCTGGTCTGTTTCTGAGCCGGCGCGCCAGTGTACTGGTCCTTATTGGCAGTGTGTTGACGATGGTAGTTTTCACCGTCGCTTTCTCTACAGGATGGTTGAGCATCCCGCCAGAGCTAGAGGTCAATTCGGCCGATCCTGTGGGCTGGGTGACGAACACGGTGGTGATGTTGCTGATCATGGCTTTGTTGCTGGCGGGTGAAAATTACCTGGTGCCGCGATTGATGGCGTCGTTAGCTCAGAGCCGGCGTTTGACGCGCGAGTTGGAAGCGCAGCGCGCCGATTTGGAGCGCGCGGTCGCCGAGCGGACTGAAGCGTTGTCGCGGCGCGCGCGTTACCTGGAAGCGACAGCGGATGTGGCGCGTAGTGTTTCTTCGGTGTTGGAGATTGGCGAACTGTTGACGACAGCGGTGCGTTTGATCGGCGAGCGGATGGATTTCTATCACACCGGCCTCTTTTTTGTCGATCCTGCCGGTGAGTGGGCGGTATTGCAAGCCGCCTCCAGTGAAGGCGGGCAGCGCATGCTGGCGCGCGGGCATCGCCTGCGCGTCGGCGAACAAGGCATTGTCGGCACTGTGGCGGCGCGCGGCGAACCGCGTATTGCGCTCGATGTGGGGCGTGACGCAGTCTTTTTCGACAATCCAGACTTGCCCGACACCCGCTCAGAGATGGCGCTGCCACTGCGCGCGCGGGGAGAGATTTTTGGCGTGCTGGATGTGCAGAGCACAGAGCGCGAGGCGTTCACTCAGGAAGACATCAGCGTGCTGCAAACCCTGGCCGATCAGGTGGCGTTGGCTATCAGCAACGCGCGATTGTTTTACGAGGTACAGGAGAGCCTGGCCGCCCAACAGCGTGCCTATGGCGAGTTGACCGGCGAGGCGTGGCGTACATTGCTGAGTGAGCAGGGTGAATTGGGTTTTGTCAAGCAAAAGGACATGGTGCTGCCTGCTAAGGGGGCGTGGAGTCAGCTGGCTGTTCAGGCAGCCAAAACCGGAAAGCTAATGCAGAGCGATCGGACAGAAGAGGCGCAAGCGGCAACGCTGGCCGTGCCCATCAAAAGCGGCGACCGGGTTATTGCGGTACTCGATGCGCAATTGCCCCCAGGGAACACCGCGTGGTCACCGGGTCAGGTTGCGCTGCTGCAATTTTTATCCGAGCAGGTATCCCAGGCGATGGAACGGGCGCGGCTGTACCGGGATACACAGCGGCGGGCGGCGCGCGAACGTATGACCCGTGAAATCACCGACGCGGTCCAGCGTGCGACGGATATGGAATCCTTGATGCGTATCGCCACGGAAGAATTGGTCCGGGCGTTGGGTGGAGCGCAGGGCTATATGCGGTTGGGCGTCGAGTCTCTGACCCTGCACAGCGAGCAGCACGAGGGAGAACCGGAGAATGCCGAAGATTAAAAAGACAGAGGCACATGAGGTGAGAGTATGAGTGAGAAAACGCGCGGTGCCCGTTTGACCATTGGCTATCTCGCGCCCGCTATCCATGGAGGCTCTCTGGACCAGTGGCTTGGGGCGGTTGACGCGGCCCGAGAGCACGACGTGAATTTGATCTGCATTCCCGGGTGGAGCCCGAACTATCCTGGGGGCTTTCAGGCGCAGGCCAACGTGCTTTACAAGCTGGTGACTCCGGAGAACGTGGATGGTCTCATCACCTGGGCCTCTGCGATTGGCAATTATATGACTGTTGAGGAGATTCAGGCCTTTCACGATCGATATCGTCCTTTGCCGGTAGTGACCATTGGCAGGACGCTGGAGGGCATACCCAGCCTGTTGATGGATAGCTACTCAGGGATGCGCGAGGCCATCGCGCACCTGATTGAGGTTCACGGGCGTCGTCGCGTGGCTTTTATCCGTGGTCCCGAGGGTCATTTCTATGCTCAGGAACGCTATCGGGCCTATACCGAGGCGCTTGAAGCGTATGGCATCCCCTTCAATCCCGACCTCGTTACACCGCCCTCTACCTGGGGCATGGACGTGGGGATGGCAGAGACGCAGGTGATGCTCGACGAACGACGGCTGGTCCCTGGAAAGGACTTTGATGCCGTGGCAGCGGCCAACGACGAGATGATTATCGGCGCGTGGGATGTCTTGCAGGCGCGGGGCGTGTCCATTCCCGATGATGTGGCTGTCGTGGGGTTTGATGACAGGCTAGAGGGCAGAACGAGAACGCCCCCTCTGACATCGGTGGCGGGGTCCTTTCACGAGATAGGCTACCGATCGGTGGAAACGTTGTTGGCGCTGATGGCAGGAGAGCACGTTCCTGAAGAGACGACCGTGCCCTCCCGGTTGGTGGTGCGCCAGTCGTGTGGCTGTCTGGCTCCGGTGGTGGCGCAGGTCGCTGTGGAACAGCAGCCCGCGACGCGCCAGACCAGGGGGAGCCAGAAGGAATTTGAGGCCGTTCTGAGCACACAGCGGGAGGAGATTCTCGCTAAAATGGCGCAGGCGGCGAGCGAGCTGGGGGGAAGTCTGGATCTCACATCGGCGGGACAACTGTTGGACGGCTTCGTCGCCGAGCTAAACGGAGAACCTCAAGGCACTTTTTTGATCGCTCTGGACGAGGTTTTGCGTCGAGAAGTGGCGGTCGTTAGCGATGCCACCGAGAACAACCTCGTCGCGATGCAAAGCGCGCTGACGGCTATGCGGCGTAGCTTTCTGTCCTGCCTGAATGTTGAGGCGCTGGCAAAGGCGGAGGACCTGTGGCAGCAGGCGCGGTTGGAGATTGCGGAGACAACGCGGCGGGTGGATATGCGCCTGACCCAACAAGCGGTGCAGCAATCGCAAACCCTGCGTGAGATCGGAGCGTCGTTGATTACGGCGTTCGATAGAAAAGCGTTGGCAGATGCTTTGGCCGAGACGTTGCCAACATTGGGGATGCCCAGTGCGTATCTGGCGCTCTATGAGCAACGCACCGGGTTGAGTGGGAAGGAGCAACGGCCCTACGCCTATCCTGATCCGGCACCGGAGTGGTCGCGCTTGGTGTTGGCTTATACCGAAAATGGACAGGTTGCATTGGCGGCGGATGGGATGCGCTTCCGTTCGCAGCAGCTCCTGCCGCAAGACCTGTGGCCGCAAGGGCGGCAATACAGTTACGTTGTCAATCCTCTTTACTTCCTGGACCAACAGATCGGATTTGCGTTGCTCGAGGTCGGGCCACGCGATGGGGATATTTACGATGTATTGCGCGGGGAGATATCGAGCGCATTGCAAGGAAATCTGTTGCGGGAGCAGGTGAGAGAGCGTGCCGTGCAGTTGCAGACGGCGGCTGAGGTGTCGCGGGTCACGAGCAGCATTTTGGAGCCAGAAGTGTTGATTGAGCAGGTCGTGGACTTGGTGCGCGAGCGGTTCGATCTGTACTACGTGGGTTTGTTTCTGGTGGAGGAGATTTCGCCAGGGACTGAAGGAGAACAATGGGCGGTTTTGCAGGCCGGAACGGGCGAGGCCGGGCAGCAGATGGTGGCGCAAGGGCACCGGCTGGCGGTAGGCGGCAAGTCGATGGTCGGCCAATGTTTGCAGAGTAGACAGGCGCGCATCGCGTTGGACGTGGGTGAGAGCGCTGTGCGATTTGAGAACCCGTTCTTGCCCGAGACGCGTTCTGAGCTGGCGCTGCCGCTCGTCAGCCGGGGCGAGGCTATCGGCGCGCTGACGATTCAGTCCACCGAGGAGGCCGCGTTCAGCGATGAGGATGTCGCCGTGTTGCAGACGATGGCCGATCAGGTGGCCAACGCTATCGAGAATGTACGCTTGTTCGATCGTTCGCAGGAAGCGTTGCGTGAGATGGAAGCCACACAGCGACGTTATCAGCAGCGCGCGTGGAGTGAGTACGCACAAGTGGCCCCAGTGACCAGTTATGAGACGCAGCGTCACGACCGCGCCCCGCTGGGAGATGAAATCTTGCCCGAAATCCAGGTCGCGCTGAAAAACTCCGAACCCACCATATTGCGCAAGCCGGGAGCCGGTGCAGCGCTGGTTGCGCCGATCACCCAGCGTGGCGCGGCGATTGGCGCTTTAGGCGTGCATCTAGAAGATACCCGGCGCGAATTGACCGAGGACGAGCTTGCTCTGGTGCAGGCCGTCGCCGAGCGGGTGGGATTGGCGGCAGAGACGTTGCGTTTGTTGGATGAGACACAACGCAGTGCGGCGCAGGAACGGCTGGTTGGCGAGGTCACGGCGCGGGTGCGTGCGACCTTGGATATGAACACCATCTTGCAGACCGCCGTCCGCGAAATCGCTCAGGCGCTGGATGCTCAACAAGCCGAAGTCAGGTTGGGAACCGGTTCGCTGTCCGATCCGGAAAAAGATATCGTTAGCGCATCAGGAGGTGAATGACGTGTTAGGAATAACTCGTGTTCGGGAAAAAGTGGGATGGACACTTCTCGTTGGAGTCGTTGTTCTAAGCCTGCTATTGACAGCTTGTGATAGCAAACCCCAAACCTATACCATTGGCGTGATCAACCTTGCACCAACTCTGGAAGATACACTTACAGGATTCAAGCAGGGCATGGCCGACCTGGGCTATATCGAGGGTGAAAACGTTACCTATATCTACGCTGGACCTGCTGGCAGTATCGACAAACTTGATGAGATAGCGCAGGATCTGGTGGAAGCAAAGGTTGACCTAATCTTCTCTATCTCCACGCCGGCGACCCAGGCAGCTCAAAAGGCTACGGTTGACAATAATATCCCTGTGGTCTTTGGGATCTTGACCGACCCGGTGGGAGCCGGGGTGGTCAACAGTCTCACGGAGCCAGGCGGCAATATTACCGGCGTAACCTTTGGTCCTCAGGAGGCGCAACGCTTGGAGTGGCTGACGAAGATCGCTCCGACCGTTAAACAGGTCTATATCATCTATAACCCAGATGACACTAGCGCTAACCTGGCCTTGAAGACTGCACAGGCAACTGCTACCAATCTAGGGCTTGAAATCATTGCGCAAGAGGCGCGTGATCCTGATGAAATTGCATTTGCGCTGACTGACCTTCCTGAGGACGCAGACGCCCTCTATCTACTGCCGGACAGCCGAACGGAGGCAAGCCTGCCGGATATTCTTGCGGTTGCTAATGCCCGTCATCTGCCCACCTCAGTGGCCAACATCGAGCGGGTGGAAGATGGCGCGTTGTACAGCTATGCAATGAAACTAGTTCCGACAGGACAGCAAGCAGCTCGCATGGCAGGTCAGATACTGAATGGTATTAGGCCGGCTGATTTGCCGGTAGAAACAACCGAGTTCTTTTTGGCGATCAACCTGAAGACGGCGCAGGCGATCGGCCTCACGGTACCGGATGAAATTCTAAGTCAGGCTGACACGATTTATCGCTAGGTACCTCTGCCTCGTCAGCAGACGCTGAGGGAATCAAGCCTCAGGATTTGGACTGTTCAGAAAGGGATACGATATGCGTGACAGTATTCGTGCACGATTAATCCTGGCCTTTATTGGTCTGGCTGTTGGTCCCCTATTGGTGGTTGGGGCCCTTCTGGCCTGGCAAAGCTTTACTGTGCTGGAGCAACAGGCTCTCACTTTGCAGCAGGAAGCGGCCAAGCGTGTTGCCAGTCAGGTGGCAGCATTCTTCCAGGAGCTGGAGAATGAGTTGCGTTTTACTGTTCAAACGCAGTTTTTGGGAGAGCTGGATCAGGATCAGCAGCAGAGTATTTTGGCCAATCTCCTCGCCTACGAGAGCGCTTTTGAGGAAATCCGTCTCCTCAACAGCCAGGGGCAGGAAGTGGCTGGCGTTTATCGCGTTGGTCTTGCTCCCACTGCCCCGGAGCAGGTTGATCGTTCGCAGGCCGATGAGTTTGTCATTCCCCAAACTACGGGACAGATCTACTATGGCCCTATTCGTTACGATCAGACCACCAACGAACCGGTCATAACCATCGCCGTTCCCGTGGTCAATTTGCGCACCGGTTTGGTAGACAACGTGCTCGTTTCTGTTGCCCGCATCAAGACAGTCTGGGATCTCATTGCCAGTATCCAGGTTAGCCCAGGTCAGAGTGTCTATATCGTGGCCGCCGAGGAAAAAGTGGTGGCTCACCGTAATCCCTCGGTCGTCTTGCGCGGCACCACTTTTGCTGTGCCCGAGCAGGGAGGCGTTCAGGCTGGACTCAATGGCGAGAGGGTTGTGCTCGCTTTTGAAACGTTGAGCTTGGGGCAGCAACAATTCAACATTGTAGCTGAGCAAACTATTGCGGAGGCGTTGGCACTGGCCTTCAATACGATCTTGATCAGCGCGGGGCTCATTGTAGTGACACTGGTACTTGCTGTCGTGATAAGCTTGGTAGCCGTGCGCCAGATCGTGCGTCCGATTCAGGCGCTAGCGGCAACGGCCCAGGCAATTAGCGCTGGCGACCTGTCACAACAGGTGGAAATCGAGCGTCAAGATGAGTTGGGGGTCTTGGCCGATGCTTTCAACAGTATGACGATGCAAATGCAGTCGCTCATCAGTGGCTTGGAACAGCGCGTGGCGGAACGCACGAACGAGCTAGAGAACAGGTCGCGTTACTTGCAGGCTTCTGCAGAAGTCAGCCGGGCGACAAGTGTGATCCTGGAGACGGATCAGCTCATTCGGCAGACCGTCGATTTGATCCGGCAACGGTTTGGGCTCTACTATGTCGGCCTGTTTCTGGTCGATGAACTGGGTGAGTGGGCTGTGCTACGAGCCGGTACCGGTGAAGCCGGACAAAAAATGTTAGCTCGCGGCCACAAGTTACAGATCGGCGGCGGTTCTATGGTTGGGTGGAGTATTGCCAACGCCCAACCGCGCATCGCCCAGGTTGCCGCGGAGGACGCTGTGCGGTTGGCAACGACCGAGTTGCCTGACACGCGCTCAGAAGCGGCCCTCCCGCTGCGCACACGGGGCGGGGTTATCGGCGCAGTGACAGTACAAAGCGACCGTCCCGGTGTTTTCGATGAGGCCACGCTTGCCGTGCTGCAAATCATGGCCGATCAGGTCGCTAACGCGATTGAGAATGCCCGCCTGTTTGCAGAGTCTCAAACGGCTTTGGAAACGGCCCGTGAGGCCTATGGGGAGCTTTCCCGCCAGGGCTGGTTGGCCATGCTACAGGCAAATCGAGAGCTGGGGTTCCGCTTTGCTCGTTCGACTGTTACGCCAGCGGAAGGCGAGTGGCAGCCGGAAATGCTCCGGGCGGTGAAAGATGGGCAGAGTGTGATCGGCAACGATACCGCGCAGCCAACGTTGACCATCCCCCTCAAGGTGCGTGACCAAGTGGTGGGTGTGTTGGACTTGCAGCGTGATACGCCTGACCGTCCATGGACGGACGCCGATCAGGTGCTGGTGGAGACACTGGCCGAGCAGTTGGGGGTGGCGTTGGAAAGCGCGCGACTGTATCAGGACACGCAACGTCGCGCCGCGCAGGAACGACTGATCGGCGAGGTCACCGGTCGCATCCGCGAGTCGCTCGACATCGAAACCGTGCTCAGGACGACGGCCAGCGAGATTCGCCAGGCGCTCGATCTGGACACCCTGGTGATTCGCCTGGCGACGCCAGATAATGACGATACATCCGGCCTGGCGTAGAAAGGACGTGACTATGTGGGAAAACATCAAGCGGCTGCTATCACCGCCGGTCTTTGCCGGGGATGAAGAGAAGACGCGCGTCGCAGCTCTGCTCAACGCCATACTGTGGATTTTCGTCGGTATCTGCATTGCCGCCGGGCTCTTCTTTCTCTTCTTGCCCAATCCGGAGCTGTCTGTCCCCCTCGTTGGGGTATTCCTACTGGTAAACGGTGGCCTGCTATGGATGATGCGGCGTGGCCATGTTTCTGCCGCCAGTTTCCTATTTCTTATTGGTTTTTGGACATTGATGACAGCCGTGTGTGTCTTTTTGGGTGGTACACATTCTGCGACTTATTGGAGTTATATCGTCATTGTCGTCGTCGCCGGTTTATTGCTCGGTGGACGCGGGGGCATCATCTTTGCCGTGCTGAGTGTGGTGGCTACGTTGGGCATTACGCTGGCTCAAACTGCCAATCTGTTGCCCGCTGGACTCAGCGTCAGAACGCCTATGGAACAATGGTGGCCGCTGAGCCTGTTTGTGATGACCACGGCAGGGCTGCTCAACCTGGCCTCGCGCAGCTTGAACGATGCCCTTCAGCGGGCTCGCCGCTATGCCGCTGAACTGGAAGAACAACGCGCCGGGTTGGAAGTGACCGTGGAGGAACGCACGCGAGACCTGGCCCGCCGCACGCGCTACCTGGAAGTCACCACTGCTATCGCCCGCGAGGCGACTTCTGAACTAGAATTGGACGCACTGATGACCAACGTCGTCAATTCAATCAGCCGGCAATTTGGTTTTTATCACACCGGTTTGTTTCTGCTCGACGCTGCGGGCGAATGGGCCGAGCTAAAAGCCGCTTCTAGCGAGGGTGGGCAGCAGATGCTGGCGCGTGGTCATCGCCTGCGCGTTGGGGAGGAGGGGATGGTTGGTTACGTCTCGAGGCGTGGTGAGCCGTGTATCGCCCTGGACACGGGTCAGGATCGCGTCTTTTTTAATAGCCCCGATTTACCTTTCACGCGATCCGAAGCCGCGTTGCCCTTACGCGCCCGTGGGCGGGTGATCGGCGTGCTCGACGTGCAAAGCACTGAGCCAGAAGCGTTTACCCAAGAGGATGTCGCGGTATTACAGACCCTGGCGGACCAGGTGACAACAGCGATCAACAACGCGCGCCTGTTCCGGCAGGTCGAGGAAAGCGCCGAAGCCGAACGACGCGCTTTTGGCGGGCTATCCGCGCAGGCGTGGGCCAACCTGCTCAGCGCCCAGACCGCCCTGGGTTTTGTGAGCAATCGCCAAACTGTCGTGCCGGTTGGCGACACGTGGACCCCACAAATGCAGGCCGCCCTGACAAAGGGTCAGATTGCAGCCGACACCGAGAGCGCGGCGCTCGCCATACCGATCAAAGTGCGCGATCGCGTCATCGGTGTCATTGACGGGCGTAAGTCCGGTGGTAGTGGGCAGTGGACGCAAGAGGAGATTGCGCTGATGCAGACATTGGCCGAACAGTCGGCGCTGGCCCTGGAGAGCGCGCGGTTGTATCAGGATAGCCAACGCCGTGCGACTCGTGAGCGCATGGTCGGTGAGGTGACTGGACGCATCCGTGAAACACTGAATGTAGAGGCCGTGCTCAAGACGGCGGCTGACGAAATTCGTCAGGCGTTGCAACTGGACCGCCTGGTCGTGCGCCTGGGCACGCCGGGTGAGGATGCCATTCGGCGCACCGAGAAAGGAAACCAAGATGTGGAACAAGATTAAGCAGTTTCTCGCTGCCCCCGTCTTCGCCGACGATGAAGAGAAGACACGTGTGGCAGCATTGCTCAATCCGCTGCTCATAAGCCTTTTCGTGGTTGACATACTTGGCGCATTGGCGACGATCTTCGTATTTGCGCAAAAACTGGGCAGCGGCATCGCTGTCGTGCTTATCTTCGTTATCGCAGTTGTAGCGAAGGTGCTGATGCAACTAGGGTATGTGCGCGCGTCCGGGTTGGTATTCATTATCGGTACGTGGCTTCCTGTATCGGCAATTTATCAGCTTTCCGGTCAGCGTAGTTTCTCCGGCGTCGCCCTGGTGAGCCTCACCGTGATTGCCGGCCTGATTTTGGGGCGGCGGGCTGCTGTCGTTGTCGCCGTGTTGAGCAGTCTTACCTCATTGGTGATATACATTGCGGCCGAACTCGGTTATCCGCTGCCCAATCTCTTTCCGGCACCGCAGTCGGCTAATTGGGTGATGTTTACCATAGGCCTGGCGATGGCGGTTGCACCGCTGAACCTGGCCTTGCGTAGCCTGAACACCGCGCTGAACCGTGCGCAGCGTTACGCCACCGAATCGGAGCAACAGCGTGCCCATATCGAGACGCTGGCAGAGGAGCGCGCGCAAGACTTGAATCGTCGCACGGGGTATCTGGGCGCTACCACGGAGATTGCTGCTGAGATCGCGGTGCAACGCGATCCTGAGGTGCTGTTGCAACGGGTCACCGAGGTCATAAGCCGGCAGTTCGGTTTTTATCATACGGGCGTCTTTTTATTGGACGATAACAGGCAGTGGGCTGTGTTGCGCGCTGCCTCCAGCGAGGGTGGGCAGCGTCTGCTGCAGCGCCAGCACCGCCTGCGTGTCGGTGCAGAAGGTATTGTGGGGGCGGTGGCTGCTCACGGGCAATATCGCATCGCGCAAGACGTTGGCGCGGATGTGGTATTCTTCGCGAATCCTGATTTGCCCGAAACACGCTCCGAAATGGCCTTGCCGCTGCGTGTGCGCCGTGAGATCATCGGCGTGCTCGACGTGCAGAGTACGGCGCCAAACGCTTTCACCGATGAGGATGTGAGTATGTTGCAAGCGTTGGCGGATCAAGTGTCGGTGGCTGTGAGCAATGCGCGTTTGTTGCAGCAGGTGGAAGAGAGCATCGATGCCGAGCGCCGGGCTTACGGTCAAATGGCGCGCGAAACGTGGCATGCGCTGCTCCGGGCACGTCCTGACTTAGCTTTTGCCAGCAATGAGGACGGCGTCACGTCTTTCACGGACTGGGAGCCGCAGATGAAGATGGCAGCGCAGACCGGTCGGGCGGCTGGTGAGGGCGATACGCTCGCCATTCCTATCCGCGTGCGCGATCAAGTGATCGGCGTGATTGACGGCCGTAAACCCGATGGCACAGCGTGGTCCGACGAGGAAATCAGCCTGTTGCAAACGTTGACCGAACAACTGAGCACCGCACTCGAAGGCGCGCAACTCTACGAGGACACCCAACGCCGTGCGGCCCGCGAGCAGTTGGCGCGCGAGATCACGGCGGAAATGCGGCGCTCATTGGACGTCACCACCGTGCTGCAAACGGCACTCCACCAACTGCAAACCTCGTTGGGCCTCGACGAAGCCGAGGTGTGGATCGAGGAAACGTCTTCAGAGACCCACTCTGTCTCCCCCCCACCGGGGGGGATTAAGGGGGGGATGCGATAGCAGAGGAATACTATGTTCAAGTGGATCAAAGACTACTTCACATTACCGGAATTTGAGGACGACGAGCAGACGCGGCGCGCGCGCTTGCTTATCTCCATCCTGGTGCCTTTCTCGGTGCTGACGGTTCTTGTGGTTGGGGTTATGGTGGCGCTGTATGGTTTTCCCCAACGGTTCGCGGATACGAGCCCCATCATCGCTGCGGTGCTTATTGTCGTAGGCACTTTGCTCTCATTTCCGCTTGTCCGCCGTGGGTTTCCCACCGGCCTGACACTGGGCATTCTCCTGTTGATGTGGGGGGTAGTCACCAGTTGGATATGGTCTAAAGAGGGCCTAAGCGGCGGTCACACCAGCTACACCTACGTGTTGGTGATCGTGCTGGCCGCTCTGTTACTCGGGCCGCGCAGCGTCATAATGGTGACGATTCTATCGCTTATTGGGATTTTGGGCGCGATCTATGCCGAAAATCGTGGCTGGATTCCCGGTGCCACGGGCGTTGCTCTTGTGGATGGGCTGATCGTATGCACTATTGTGCTGTTGACGGGCGTTTTCCTGCGCTACGCTGTGAAAAGCATGCAAGATGCAATCAACCGTGCCCGGCGTTCGGCACAGGCGCAGGCGGAGGCCAACAGCGAGCTGGAAGCGATTCGCCGCTCACTGGAAGAACGTGTGGCGGCCCGCACGCAGGATTTGCAATCCCGTTCGACGCTGTTGCTGACAGCCCTCGATCTGGGCCGCGCCGCGGCTTCGTTGCGCGATCTCGAGGACTTGTTATCTCGTATGCCGCAGAGGATCTCCGAACAGACGGGTTTTTACCACGTGGGCCTCTTTTTGCTGGATGAATATGAACAATTCGCCGTTCTGCGCGGTGCGAACAGCCCTGAGGGACAACAGTTGATGGCACAACATCATCGTTCGGCAGTTGGCGCGTCGGATCTTATCGGTACGGTTACCGGGAAACGCGAATTGCGCGTGGCGGTGGATGTTGGTTCGGATGCAGTGTCGTTCGCCGATTCGCCGTTCCCGCGCACGCGGTCCCGGTTGGCGTTACCGCTCATTGCCGGGGATCGTCTGATCGGTGTGTTGGATGTGCACAGCACGGAATCCGATATTTTGACGGATCAGATGATTGAGGTTGTGCGCCTGCTGGCCGATCAGATTGCCATTGCGATTGAGAGTGCGCAACTGTTCGCCCAGAGTCAGGCGGCACTGGAGGCGGAGCTCCGTGCGTATGGTACAGTCAGCCGTGAAGCCTGGCGGGATATGGTGCGCACTCAGGGCGCCGCCGAAGGCGGCTTGCGCTTTCTCTCCGATGCGCCAGGCGTCATTCGTCCGGCATCCGGTGAGAAGCCTGCCGTCATGCAGCAGGCGCGACAAACCGGGCGCGTTGTCAAGGAAGCTGATTCGACTTTGGCTGTCCCTATCCAGATCCGCGAAGGCGTCAATATTGGCGCGCTGCGGCTAAACAAGTCCACCTGGAGTGAGGACGAAATCGCGCTGGTCGAGACGCTGACCGAGCAGCTCGGCGCGGCCCTGGAAAGCGCGCGGCTGTACCAGGAGACCCAACGCCGTGAGGCCCGTGAGCGCATCACGCGCGAGATCACGGAAGACATTCGCCGCTCGGTCGATATGGAAGTCATTCTGAAATCTGCGCTGAGCAACCTGGGAGAGGCCCTGGGTGTCCCGCGCACCTACGTGCGCCTGATGTTGGGCGAACCATCGCCGGGCGAAC
>JBNGDO010000069.1:15417-24272 GCA_049975385.1 Anaerolineae bacterium
GGGCGAACCATCGCCGGGCGAACATGCACCGAGCGAGGGGCCGCCGGATGTGGAAGTGACGAGCCAGGAAGCGCTGGATGAGGCATTGTCTAGCGAAGCATTGCCGGCTGAAGGTTTGCCGGGCGAATCTACAACCGAGGACGTTGATATGCTTTCTGTTGCGTTGGGTGATGATGCGGGTGACGAGTCTGAGGTCTCACCGTCCCCGGATAAACCAGACGCATCCGCCGTCGTTATGGATGAAGGAGAAGAGCACGATGAGCCGTAAAAAATCAAGCCCGAGCAGTACGCGGGATGTCCACTCACCTGTCTCGCCGCGCCAGGAAGTGACTGCCCCGATAGCAGTTACTTCTGCTGAGGAGATCGCTGCCATGCCCGATTCGTCGTCACAGTCTGACGAAGCCCGCGCCGCTTTGCATTTCTATGATCTGGCCCGCCTCAGCCCGGACATATTCTGGGAGATGGACGCCGGAGGAAGCTATCTTTATTGCTCGGAGCGGGTGCGTGATGTGCTGGGCTACACGCCGGACGAAATGCTGACACGCACGTTCTTCGATCTCTTGCCAGGCGAAGATTCGACCGGGGATGAAGCGGGCAGCGATAGTGCTGAAACGTTCCGCGCCTTGCTCGCCGAAGGGCGTGAATTCCAGATTGAAGCCCGCCACGTTGCCAAGGATGGGCACGAGGTGTTGCTCAGAGTTACCGGCAGCCCGGTAGTGGACGCCAATGGGCGCATCCACGGCTATCGCGGCTTCTCCAGAGACGTGACCGCGCAACGTGTGCTTGAGGCGGATCACACGTTGCTACGACAAGCCTTTGACCTCAATCCCAACTTCTTCTTTATCCGTGACCGCGAGGGCCGGTTTATCCTTGCGAACAAGGCGATTGCTGATGCCTACGGGACGACCGTAGAGGACCTCATCGGCAAGACTGATGCCGACTTCAACGTCGACCCGGAGGAAGTAGAGGCCATCCGGCGTGGGGATTTAGAAGTGATGGAGTCACGACAGGATAAATTCATCCCTGAAAGCCCGATCCTTCGCCAGGGACGATGGGTGCAGACGACCAAACTGCCGCTCGTGGATGCCGATGGTGTCGCGTGGAAGGTTCTCGGCATTTCCAGCGACATCACCGAACGGGTGCAGATGGAACAGGCCATCCAGACCTCGTTGGAGCGCCGGGGCCGCCAGGTGCAGACCAGCACCGAAGTGGCGCAGGAGATCGCTGCCGCCACCGCGCTGGATGAACTTTTCGAGCGCGTTGTGACGCTGGTGAAGGAACGGTTCGGCTATTATCACGCGCAAATTTTCCGCTACGATGCGTCCGCCAGAGTGATGCGTTTGGTCGTCGGCTACGGGATGGTCGGCGCGCGCATGCTGGCGGCCGGACACTACGTGACGATGGGGCGCGGCGTGGTGGGGACTGCAGCGTCTACCGGGCGTGCCGCGTTGGCCCCCGACGTGACGCGCGATCCTGACTGGGTTCCCAATACGTACCTGCCGGGCACGCGTGGGGAATTGGCCGTCCCGATCAAACTGCGCGATCAGATTCTCGGTGTTCTCGACGTGCAGAGCAACATCACGAACGCTTTGACTCAGGAAGACCAACTGCTCCTCGAAGGGTTGTGCGGTCAAATCGCCATTGCAATCCACAACACGCAGCTTCTCGAATCCGCCAACACCTTCCGCCAGGTTATTGCTTCATCCGGACAGGGCATCACCATCGCCACACTGGATGGAAGCCTGACCTATGCCAATCCCGCGTTTTGCACGCTGGTGGGTGAAACGGACCCTCAGGCATTGGTTGGCGAATCCCTCTTCTCCTACTATCCCGAGCCTTTGCACGCCCGGCTGCGCGAAGAAATCCTGCCGGCCCTGATGGAGCACGGCCATTGGCAGGGAGAACTGGCTGTGCTGACGCTTAGCGGTGCAGAGATGCCCACGTTGGAAAACCTGGCGATCGTGGCGGATGAACAGGGTGAGCCGCGCTATCTGACCCGCCAGGTGAGCGACATCACCGGGCGCAAGAAGATAGAAGAGGCGCTGGCGACAGAGCGGCACCTCCTGCACGCCCTTTTGGATAACGTGCCCGATCACATCTACTTCAAAGACCTCGAGAGCCGTTTTCTGCGCATTAGCACCGCCAACGCGCGCTGGCTCGATGTGGCCGATCCATCCGTGGTATTGGGTAAGACGGACTTCGACTACTTCGCTCCGGAACACGCGAACAAGGCACTGGCCGACGAGCAGCGCATCATCGAGACCGGGGAGCCGTTGTTGAACGTGGAAGAAAAGGAGACCTGGCCCGATGGCCGAGAAACTTGGGTTTCCACTTCGAAGATGCCGCTACGCGACGCGGAGGGGCACATCATTGGCACATTCGGCGTTTCGACTGACATCACGGCGCGTAAGCTGGCCGAGGAAGAGCGCGAGAGCCTGTTACGCGATATGGAGGCGCAAGCTACGGAATTGCGCACTGTGGTGGAGGACATGACCATCATCCAGGAAACGATGACGGCGCTGACGGCGGCGTTGACATTTGACGAAGCGGTCGATATCCTGATGCAATCGACCGTGGCCGCGCTCAAGGCCGACCGGGTCAGTATGTTCTTGCTGGAGGGTGAACAGTTGACCCGCGTGGGGCTGTATCCCATCGACGACACAACGCACGCGCGGATCGGTCAGGTCATCTCGCTGGCCGATTATCCTTTGACCCGGCAAGTGATCGAAGACCGCCGTCCGTTGGCCGTCACCGTTGATTCCCCGGAACTTACGGAACACGCGCGCCAATCCTTTATCGCCGGGGGAATTGCTGCCAATGCCACCGCGCCCTTGATCGGGCGCGAAGGCGTGGTGGGGACGTTAGTGGTCAGTCTGATGACCCCCGGACGCATCTTTACCGAACACGATATACGCATGTTGCAGATGTTGGCCGATCAGACCACATTGACCTTTGAGAATATCCGCCTGCTGGAACAGACGCGCGCGCGTGTCGAACGTGAGCGCCAGGTTCGCGCGATTACCGATAAGATTCGGCGTGGTGCAGACCGCGATGCAATCATACGCGCGACGCTTGAGGAACTGAGCCGGATGTTCGAGGCACCCGAAGCCATCATCCGTCTCGGTAGCCAGGAACGTCTGCTGGCTGTGGACGACGATTCGCAGGCCGGCTGATCGGATTCGGCGACTGCCAGACTAAGGACTATCAGACTAAGGACTATCAGACGAATCGCAGAGAGGTGTACGATGCCATACCAAATACAGATGGGAGACGATGGAATTGTGAGAATTGACTTCGCTGGTGGCGTATTGGAACGCGAGGAGGTAGACGATTTCGTGCGGGATTTTCACGTCTACCTGGACGCGGCCACGCCCAAAGCACCCCTATGCACTTTGACAGCCGCGGGTCGGTCGGGTGTGAAACTCTCGTCCAAAGTACGCAAGGCTTTTTCTGATCTCAATAATGATCCCCGCTTGGGCAAATCGGCGACAGTCGGGGTGGATCGTTACACGCGTGTCTTGATAGGCTTTGTACTCAAAGCCACTGGGCGCGACAACATCCGTTTTTTTGAGACCGAAGAAGAAGCACTGGCCTGGTTGCAGGAGTAGGGGAGGGACAATGGCACACGAATTGCAGCTTGAAAGCGGGAGCGTTTTACGTATGACATTTGTTGGCGACACGGATCGCCGCGGCGCCGAGAAGTTGGTGGCAGATTTTCAGCCTTTTCTGGAGCAGGTGACGGCGCAGAATCCATTGCTGATTTTGTGGGACGATACCCGTGGCGGCAAAACGACTGTTGACGTGCGGAAAGTTTACGCCGAAATCAATCGTGATTCGCGTATCGGCAAAGTGGCTGTTTTCGGCGCGAAGCGATACGGACGGGTGCTCGGAGAATTCGTATTGAAATTGACCGGACGTGACAATGTTCGCTTCTTTGACAATGAAGTTGAGGCACGCGCCTGGCTAACGGCATAACGTAACAAGATACCCTGCGCCGTAACGGCGTGGGGATATGGACAAAGGATTTTCGATGGCCAAAATGACATTGGAAACGTATAAAAACTTGGTCGAGACGCAAGGGCGTGCATTGCTCGACGTCATCCAATCCGTGGCTATGGGCGACCTGGATGTGGAGGTCGAAGTCCCGCAAGGCGAGGATTCGCCCGGCATTGAAGTGCTCTCTGACCTGGCCGTTGGGGTTCAGATGATGATTGACGATCTGCGGGACATGATGCGCGATGAGACGCAAGCCCGGTTGATCGAGCGCCAGAGCCGGGCGCTCTTGTCTGTGGTGCAGTCCGTCGCCTTGGGCGATCTCGATGTAGAGATCGATGTGCCCGAAGGGGTGGAAGAGCTTTCGGAGTTGGCCATCGGCATCGAGATGATGGTGGACGACATTCGCGCGATGCTGGAGGAACAAGCGCGCGCGCGGGCGGAGATCGAAGCCTCGCACCAGCAGTTGGAAGCAACCCTCGCAGACATGCGGGCAGTGCAGCAGCGTTATGTCCAACAAGAATGGTCCGGTTATGCAGCGACAGCGCCCGGATATGTCTATACCGCCGATGCCGATGCGCCCCAGCCTCTCGCCGCGGAGGCCCTGCCGGAGATGTGGGAGACGGCACTCGACGCTGCAATGAGGCGCGGTGAGGCCGTGGTCACAGGCGAAGAGGACGAAGCCGCGCGCACGCTGGCACTGCCGATTACGTGGGCCGGTGAAACGATCGGCGTCCTGGGGCTGAATCGTCAGGCGACCGCGACCTGGGATGATGAGGACATGGCGGTGGTCAACGAAATCGTCGAGTACGTTGGCTGGGCACTGGAAAACCAGCGCCTCTTCGAGGAAGCCTTGCGTGCGCGGTCGCTGTTGAGCAAGCAGGTGCGCGAACTGGACTGTCTGAACGATATCGGTCGCAAAATTGCCGAATCACCGCCGATTCCGGAGTTGCTACAATGGACGGCCGAGCGAATCCCTCAGGCCATGCAACGCGCCGAGGTTTGCCTGGCGGTGATTGAGTACGGTGGTCGCTTCTACGGCGATATCGATGCGGTGGATCTCTCCCGTCAGATGGTTGCCGGGATGCGCATCGGTGACGAGTTGATCGGCCGGATTCTGGTCGCTTACCGCGAGGATCAGGACGCACAGGCGTGGTCTTTCCTCGATAGCGAAAGTGCTTTGCTGGGTGACGTAAGCCGCCGCCTGACCGGCTATATCGAGAACCAGCGTCTCCTGGAGCAGACAGAACTACGCGCCAGGCACGAACAGGCGTTGTTGCAAATCGCTGCTGCTGTCGGCAGCAGTGAAGACCTGGAGGGCGTGATTGGGACGCTGCCCGCCGTCATTGAACCGCTGCGCGAACTGGCGCCGGTAGACCTGCTATCCTTGGCGACCTATACCCCTGGCGAAAACGTAGTCACCCTTTTTGCCGTTGTGACGGAAACGGACGTTGAACACTTTGGCTCGCCGGGTACGCGTCTTCCGCTGGAAGGCTCAGCGCCAGGATGGGTCATCACGCACGAGCGCCTATGGCTCGAGGAAGACATGCGAAAAAAGCCGACTTTTGCCGAGGATGCGAACTTGATCGCCGAAGGCGTTGTCTCGCGGCTTATTTTGCCGCTGCGCTTCGGGGAGCGGACGTTCGGTACTTTGAATTTGGCCAGTTTGCAACCCGCGGCATTTACTCCGGAGCACGTGACGCTCCTTACCCAGGTGGCGAACCAGTTAGCGCAGGCGATAGAACGCGCGCGCTTGCTGGCCAGCACGCGCGCCGCATTGGCAGCGGAGGCCGAAACGCGCCGCAGCTACGAGCGCCGTGAGTGGGAGACTTATTTGCAAGAGAATCGTAGATTGCGCCAGAACACGTTCGTTTACGATCAAGGGCAGTTGACCCTCGCCCCTGATTTCTGGCGCCCGGAAATGCAGCGTGCCCTGCGCGATGCAGCACTTGCGACGTCTACTCAGCTGCACGATGGAGCGGAACCGCTGGATCAGTCAGGACGCCTGCCTAACGGCGATGCAGACAAGCGCGTCGGACTGGCTGTGCCCATCGAGATGCGTGGTCAGGTGATTGGTGTACTCGGCGTTGAGGATCCCGAAGGCAAGTGGCGCGGCTCGGCGGATCACCTGGCGCTGATCCAATCCGTTGCGCAGCAGTTGGGACAGGCCCTGGAAAGCGCGCGCCTGCTCGAGGACACGCAGCGCCGCGCCGCTCGCGAGGAACGCACGCGCCAGATCACCGATAACATCCGCGCTGCGCCCACGATTGAGGAAGCCGTCAAGCGCGCCGTGCAGGAAATTGGACGCGTCTTGAATGCTTCCGAGATGGTTGCCCGCCTGGGGACCGAGAAACTTTTGTTACCCCGTGAGGAGAATGAGGCTCATGAATAACGTCGAATGGGCATCGGTCGAGAACTTGGCTTCTGATGAAACGTTGACTGAAGAACGCTCCCGGCGTATCAGTCTGTTACGCAATGTCGCGCGACTGCTATTGATCTCATCGTCTGTCTTGCTGGTTAGCTGTTTTATTGCCCTGTTTTATGTCCCTGGTTTTCCGCTATATCTTGTGGTTGTCGATGTGATCACGATGTTCGCGATGCTGATCATACTTGGCCTGCTCGGGCGCGGACACATCAAGTTAGCATTACCCCTCAGTATTGCGAGTATGACTACAATAATGTTTATGGTTATGTATATTCTCGATGGGGCGAGGGGGCCGGCGATTCTGCTCTCTCCGTTGATTATGATGATTGCCGGTATCATTGGCGAGCGTCGCTATTCTCAGCCTACCATTACGATCCATGGTGTGTTATACATAGCGTTCGTGATATTAGAAGCGCTGGGTGTTCTTACCCCCTATCAGATGCCGGAGCTGGTTTCACGCATAGCCTGGATCGTGATTTTTGTTGTGGCTGCTGCTATGTTGGTTATGATTAACCGTCGGTTTATTGCGTCTCAGGGATTGGCTCTGTCTGCCTCCCAGAAACGCGAGGAAGCGTTGGCGCAAATGAGCCGGCAAGCGCAGGAAGCTGCTGACGCCCAGCGCGCGGCACAGGCGCAGGCGTTGGCACGCGCGCATCAGCTTCAAGAAGTCGCGCAGGAATACGTGACTTTCCTGGAGCGTATCGCTTCCGGCGACTATAGCGCCTCGCTGGACTTGAGCACGCTGGCCGAGCAGCCAAATCTGCCGCAGGAGCTAATCACCCTGGGGGAGTATATCAATACGACCGTTGCTAGTCTGGTGGCGGCTTTGGATGAAGCGCAGAGCGCGCAGCGCACCTACACACGCCAATCCTGGGAGGGGCTGATGGAAGCCGAGCGTGTCCCCGGTGGGTATCGTTATCGCGCCGGCGAAGCTGAAGAGCCATCCCAGGTTGAGGTAGACGAAACTGCCTGGCTCCCACAGATGACACGGACGGTGCATTCCAAAGATGTAACCGTTGAGACACAAGCGTTGGCGCTCCCCATTGCTTCGGGCACGCGCGCGCAACTGATCGGCGCGCTCGGCGTGCGACGCGAGCAGGATGAACCATGGAGCGAGGACGAGTTGGCGCTGGTCACAACCGTGACTGACCAACTGGCACAGACGCTGGAAAACCTGCGCCTGCTGGACGAGACCACGCGCCGTGCGGCGCGCGAGCAGATGGCGGGTGAGATTACCGGGCGCATCCGCGAAGCGGTGGAGATTGAGGCAGTCCTGGAACGCGCGTTGAGTGAACTGGGGCGCGCCTTAGCTGCCGAGCGCGGGACGGCTTATTTGTCGTTGAGCGAGCAAGAAGAAGTATGATGCGGACATCAACTATGATGCAGGCATCAACTGGGATGAGGTATGGACTATGATGAAATCATGGGCTGAACAAAAAGCGGCTTTAGTGACAGCATGGGAACGTTTCGTGACCGTCGATGTTCCTGACGAAGAGGAAGCGCGCCAGGGACGCCTGTTTTGTGTGATGATGGTGCTGACGTTTGCCCTTTCGCTGGCGCTGGTGCTGATCTTTGTGATTGCCAACGTGCGCGGTATGTTCGACAGTCCGCTGCTAGGCTGGCTAGGAATGGCTTTCCCGTTGGTTTTTGTGCCTCTATCTATCATCGATTTCTACCGCGCCAAGCAGGGGTACGTATCATCGACATCCCGGTCGTTTGTGTGGATCAATTTCGTCGGCATAGCGATCGCCGTTTTCGTCTTTGACGGTGTGAATTCTCCTGGCTGGCTACTTTTCTTTTGGCCGGTGACGTTGGCTGGCATGTTTATTCGACCGGTGAGCGCCGTGCGTATGGCGTTCGGCGTTTTGATATACTATGCTCTGCTTGCGGTTTTATCAAACTACGTCTTTATAGGAACTGCATCCAGCCTGTCTTTTGATCTTTTCTATTATTTGATCCGCGCTTTTGGCCTGTTGATGCTGGTAGCCACTGCCGGTTTTGTGAATTACCTGAGCATGAACAGCGTGCGCCAAAGCCTGGCGCGCACACAGCAGGTCAGCCAGGACCTGCGCGGGACGCAGCGTATGCTCGAAAGACGGGTTGCCGAGCGCACGGACGAGCTGGCGAGACGTGCCGAGCAATTCAGGGCGATTGCCGAACTCAACCACGCCATCGCATCGATTTCGGATATGCAACAGTTGTTGGACACAGCCGTGAGCTTGATTACCGAACGTCTTGGATATGACCATGTCGGCATTTTCTTCGTTGATCCGCACGGCGAATGGGCCGTGCTGCGCGCAGCTTCCTCGGAGGGTGGGCAGCGTATGTTGGCACGGGGACACCGCCTGCGTGTGGGCCGGCAAGGCATCGTAGGTTACGTTGCCGAGACTGGCCTGCCACGACTCGCGTTTAGCGTCGGTGAGGATGCCGTCTGGTT
>JBNGDO010000070.1:0-6789 GCA_049975385.1 Anaerolineae bacterium
AGCCAGTCCCCAGATTCCACAGACTGAGGACTATCGGACTAAAGACTACCAGACTATGTTGAGGAGTTGTGTATGAAACGTCGGTTGATTGTGTTGATCATCGTTCTAATGAGCCTGACGCTGCTGGGTTGTTCTTTGGAGTCGCTTTATCTAGGATTTTACATCGACAGCAAATCCGAGGAGTTGACGCAGCCCGCCGGGACCGATGATACGCCCATTATCTTCACCGTCGAACAGGGGGAGAGCGTGGCGCAAGTTGCGGGCGATCTCAAGGCGCAGGGCTTGATCGACGATACCGAGCTGTTCCGCCGTTACGTGCAGTACAAGGAGTTGGACGCGGGCATCCAGGCCGGGACGTATACCCTGGACAAGACGATGACGATTCCGGAGATCGCGCGGACGCTGCAAAAGGCCGGGGCGCAGGAACAACAGGTGACTATCCCCGAGGGCAAACGCCTGGAAGAGGTCGCGGTGATGGTCGCCGAACAGACGACCATCCCATCGGACACGTTCCTACAATTGGCGCAGACCGGCTGGCAGGGCACGGACTTGCCGCAGAACTACAGCTTTCTCGCGGAGGTTCCGATCACGGGGACGCTGGAGGGTTTGCTTTTCCCAGATACGTACCGTTTGGCGATGGACGCCACGGCCTACGATATGATCGACCGCATGCTGGAGAATTTCGAGCGCCAGGTGACGCCGGAACTCCGGCAGCAGTTTGCCGATCACGGGTTGAGCTTTTATGAAGGCATCACGCTGGCTTCTATCGTGGAGCGCGAAGCTGTCATTGACGACGAGCGGCCGGTTATCGCAGGCGTTTTCCACAACCGGCTACGCGACGGCTGGCCGTTATCTTCGTGTCCCACCGTGCAGTACGCGCTCGGCTACCGTCCCGATGAGGAAAGCTGGTGGAAACGGCAGCTCTACTTCGTCGATCTGGAGGTCGATTCGCCCTACAACACCTATCGCAACCAGGGCCTGCCGCCCGCGCCGATCGCGAGTCCTGGCCTGGCCTCTATCCAGGCGGCGGCGAATCCCGAAGAGACTGACTATTACTTCTTTATGGTCGATTGCACCAAAAATGACGGGAGCCACTTCTTCGCGCAGACGGAGGCAGAGCATTTGCAGAACTTTGAAGCGTGCGGGGGCGTTATCAGTAGCCCTTGAGTGGTTATGGGTTTAGGGTTGTGGGTTATGCGGTTTGACCCTCAACCCACAACTCATAATCCAGAACCCTCAACTATTTTTCCCAACCGGTCGATCAGCTCCATACAGGCCCGACTGTTGTGATATGGGCATTTCCAGAAACTCACTTTGGCCGCAGTGTGGTCTACGACGTGATCCTTGGTGACGTGGCGGAACCACTCGCCGTGCTGCCGGTCGATGAAATACGTCTCGATAAAATCCCAACTGCGCAGCGCGGCCTGCAAGAAATGGGCCTGACGAGAGAGTTGGTAGGCGTTGAGGAAGCCGACGGCAGCTTCGGCCTGGGGCCACCACTCGAAATCGGGATCGGTGATGCCGCTTGCATCGCCGTCATTGACCAGACCGCCTTCGCCATTCAGCCCCTCGTCGTAAGTCGCCTGCGCTATGTTCACCGCCAGCGCTTTTGCCTCGGTGATACAGCGTTCGTCCCCCAACACCTCCGCAGATTCCACCAGCAGCCAGTTGGTCTCGATGTCGTGACCGTAGGAAATGTGGTCGACACGCGAGTTCCAGGCTTCGTCGAAGAACAGGAGGGTGTGGAATGTCGTTGGGCTGACGACGCGGTGCATCATGATGTCGACGTTTTCTGCCTGGCGCGCGCGTAGTTCCTCATTGTCCCAGACGCGCAACAGGTTGGTGTAGCCTTCCATCACGTGCAGGTGCGTGTTCATCGACTTCATCTCGTTCATGTCGATCTCGCTCAGGCGCAGGTCGGATTCGAGGTGCCAATCACGCGTGTACGCCTCGAAGTACCCGCCGTGTTCGGGATCGTGGCTGTGTTTCTCCATCAAGTTGAAGATGGCGATGGCCTTATCGAGCGCACTCTGTTCCCCTGTGGCACTGTAGTACTCGGCCAGCGCGTAGATGCCGAACGCCTGCCCGTAAATCTGCTTGCGGGGCCGGAGCAACTCGCCGTCTGCCCCGACCATCCAGTATAGGCCGCCGTGCATCTCATCCCAGAAACGGCTCAGGAGATCATCGTAGGCCCAACGGGCCATCTCCAGATATTCCTGCGCCTGATAGCGTTTGTAGGCAGCGGCATAGGTCCACAGGATGCGTGACGTGAGGAGAGCACCGCGCGGCGCCTCTTTTTGTACCTCTAGTGTGTTCGAGATCTCCCCGTAGAATCCGCCGCGTTCTTTATCGACCGTATGCTCGATCCAGAAGGGGAGGATGTTCTCCCGTAGCTCGGTCTCGGCTTTGCGAATGTAGGTTTGGAGTAACGTTTGGTTCATCAACGTTTTCCTTCCAGACCCAACTCGGCGGCGATGGCCTTCATCGCTTCCAGGACGATGCGGATGTGCTCTGAGAGTTCTACGCCGAGTTTCGCCGCCCCGTCTTCGATATCCTCGCGTTTGACGCCCGCGGCGAAGCTCTTATCCTTCCACTTTTTCCGCACCGAGCGGACCTTCACGTCGAGGATGGATTTGCTCGGGCGCACGAGCGCGACGGCGATGATAAGGCCGGTGAGTTCGTCCACGGCGTAGATAGCCTTTTCCATGTTCGTCTCGAGTGTGACGCCGGTGATCTCCGGCGCGTGCGCAGCGACGGCACGGATGAGAGCCTCATCCCAGCCCATCTCGCGCATGATCTCCGCGCCTTTGAAGGGATGTCCCCCTGGCCCCAGGTCGGGATACCGCTCGTACTCGAAGTCGTGGATCAATCCCACGACCGCCCACTTTTCCTCGTCCTCACCAAAGCGGCGAGCGTAGGCTTTCATTCCCGCTTCCACCGCCAGGGCGTGTTTGATAAGATTCGGATTTTTGGTGTATTCGTTCAAGACATTCCAGGCTTCTTCGCGTGTCGGCCACATAGTCATTCGCTCCTTCCGTACTCAGGGTGGGAATTACGAATTACGAATCGCGATTCGTAATTCATGATTCGTAATTCGTAATTCGTAATTCGTGATTCGTGATTCGTGACTCTTACAGGACTTTGGTGATTGTGAAGTCAATAGCGCCTTCGGCTTCTGCTTTAGCAATCGCGTCTGCTGCACCGACCACGACGACCTCGCCGGCCTCGGTCATTTGGTCGAGGACGTCCGCGAAGGCGTGGAAGTCGGCGGCGGTGGTGGAGAGGACTTCATCGCGGTACTGCTGGCGCGCTTCATCGCTGTAGCCGATGAGATAACGCACCAGCGCGCTGTAGCCCTTCGCATCGGGCAACTGGTAGGCGTCGATGGTGCCGATGGCGCCGATGATGCTCTTGACCAGTTCCTCGTCTGACAGATCGAGATTGTGTAGGAAGGCGCTCGTGCCGTTGTAGTTGCGTAGTGTCCCCAATAGGTTGGGATCCCGATAGGAGACGTAACTGAGCACACCCGTGTGCGAATCGGCGATGCACATCGCGCCATAAGCGCCGCCCTGGACGCGGATTTTCTCCCACAGGTAGGTGGTGCGCAGGTAGTTGACGATGACTTCCAGCGAGCCGTGGCGCGTGTAGCCCAGGTCGAACAGGCTCGCGCCCTTGCCCACGTAGTTGACCTGCGCCGGGATGATGAGGCCCTCCGGTCCGGTGGGGACGTCGGGCGTCCACGCGGCGCGTGCGGTCTCCGTTGCGGGCAGCGTCGCCAGGAAGTCGGCCAGTTTTGGCTCTACCGCCTGCCAGTTGTCATTGTCCACGGTGACGTTGCACAGCAGCGCGTTGCGGTTGACGAGAAGGTCACGCACGGCCTCCAACTGCGCCAGCACCGCAGGCCAATCCTGCCGGGCCTGTTCGATGAGATGGCGCAGGAAGAAGAGGTAGCTCACGCCGCTCATCTTTTCGGCGGCCCAATACGCCTCGTTGAACCGGGCGCGCAGCCGTGAGAGGGCGACGCGGTGCCCCCCAGGGATCAGCCTGGCTTCCTCGCGTGCCTTCTTTTCCAGGAGCATTTGCCTGAATCGCTCCGGGTTGTCCAATTTGACGGTCAGCAGCACATCGCGCAGGATCGCCAGCAGGTCGTCGGTCTGGGCGACGGTGGCTTTGCCGCGCAGGAAAAGCCGGCTTGCGGCATGATCGGTGTCGCGCACCAGCCCGTGGAACGTGGCGGGCGCGATGCCGCCTGTCTTCTGGCCGATGCGCTGCGTCAGTTTGACAAAGTCCTCGGTCTCCGTGCCGATTTCGAGCAGCGCCGCGCCGAACAGTGTCGCGTAGGGCAGCAGTTCCGGCGGGAGCGTGTGCAGATCGAAGCCCACGTCCACGTAGACGATGCCGTTGGTGAAGAGGTCGTGGTAGACGATTTGCACGCCGTCAAGACTGCTTGTCTCGGTGGGAACAGGCTTCGATGCTTTGTCGAGATCGGCTAATGTGAGGCTAGGGATCGTCGCCAGGGCTTCTGGGGAGTCGGCGGCTTCCTGCAATGCCTTGAGCCGCGCGGTATTCTCGGCGACGGCGCGCAGGTCGTCCGCGGTCATCGCGGCGCGCGCCTGGGCCAGCTTTTCGCGTTCCGCTGCTTCCTGACGTTGCGCGAGTGTCGTGTCGGGTTCGAGCACGAAGACGGTGTGGTGCGGATTGTCGAGCAGGTGCGTCTGAATAAGACTCTCGAAGTAGCGTGGATTTTCCGCCAGACTGGCCTTGACAGCGTTGAGCGGCCCCTCGAACGCGATGGGGGCGAACGGATCGCCGTCGTGCAGCCAGGTGGTGAGCGCGCGAATCAGAATGACCAGGCCGCGGGGAAACACGCCGAAGTTTTGCTCGCGCAGTTTGAACTCGATCGTGTTGACCGAAGCCGCGATGGTATCGGGGTCGATGCCGTCGCTGGCGAGTTCGCGCAGCGTGTCGAAGATGAGGGCTTCGACTCGGCCTGTATCTTCCTTGGAGACGCCTTTCAGGCCCGTATAGAACGCCAGTTGGCGCAGGCTGTCGTCCAGCCCCCCGCCGATGACGTCTTCGCCCAGGCCGGAGTCGATGAGAGCCTTGCGCAGTGGTGACGCCGGGATGCCGACCAGGATGTGGCCCAGGATGTCTAACGCTAGCGTGAGCGCGGGGTCGTTGTTTTCCGGCAGCAGCCAGTTGATGGTGATGTAGGCTTTGGGCGATTCCGTGTCGGTGCTGACGGGGTAGGGTTTGGTGAGCCGTCGCGGAGCGTCGAAGCGCGCTTGCAGCGGGATGGTGCTATCCACAGGCCGGGGGGCAAAGTCCTTGAGATAGTCCTGCACGAGCTGCAATCGCTTTTCGGGATCGTCATCCCCGTAAAAGAAGAAGCGTGCGTTGGAAGGATGGTAGTAGGTCTCGTGGAAATGCTTGAACTGCGCGTAGGTCAGTTGTGGGATGACCTCCGGGTCGCCGCCGGAGTCGAGAGCGTAGACGTGATTGTCGAAAAGCGACTGCTCGCTGTACCGCCCGACGAGGCTGTCCGGCGACGAGTACGCGCCCTTCATCTCGTTGAAGACGACGCCTTTGTAGCTGAGGGGGTCCTCCAGGTTTTCCAGTTCATAGTGCCAGCCTTCTTGCTGGAGGATTTCGGGCGTGATGCGCGGGTAGAAGACGGCGTCCATGTAGACGTCGATCAGATTGTAGAAGTCCTGCACGTTCTGGCTGGCGATGGGGTAGGCGGTTTTATCGTTGAAGGTAAAGGCGTTGAGGAAGGTGTTGAGTGAGCCTTTCGCCAGTTCGATGAACGGCTCCTTGACCGGATACTTGCGCGACCCACACAATACGGAGTGCTCCATGATGTGTGGTAGACCGGTGGAATCCGGTGGCGGCGTGCGGAAGGCGACGCTGAAGACTTTGTTTTCGTCGTTGTTTTCCAGCGAGAGCAGTTCCGCGCCCGTCTCAACGTGCCGGTACCACTGTGCCTGCGCGTTCAACTCGGGGATTTCCCGTGTTTCGAGCAATTCGAATCCGTGTGTAATGGTCATTGTGACTCCTTATGTTTAGGATGGGGATTAGTAACTGGTAACTGGTGACTGGTAGCTGGGAAGCTGTAGGGAGTCCCGCATTTCTTACCAATCCCCGATTACTGATCCCTGATTACCAATCCCTAATTACCGATTACCTTTTCTTCCGCAAAAATCGGCAACGGCTCTCCCAGTACCGGCGTGGTGCGGGCAACGTAGATGTCCCACCACCCGCGCCAGAGCGCTGGGGCTTCGCGTACCCAGTACCAGGCGAGGTCGCGGCGTGGGTAGGGCTGCCGGTCCGCCATGTAGCCAACCGCATCTATGCCCAACGCGCTGCAGGTATTGAGAGCGCGCGGCAGGTGATAGCGTTGGGTGATCAACACCGCATCCTGTACCCGGAAGATGTCGCGGGCGCGGTAGCACGTGTCGTAAGTGCGCCGCCCGGCGTAGTCGAGGACGACGTCTTCGCGGGGGATGCCCTGCGCGAGCGCATAACCCAGCATTTTCGCCGGCTCGTTGTAATCGACGAAGCGATTGTCGCCGCTGAACAGCAGCTTTTCGACCCGCCCGGCGCGGTATAGTTCGATGGCAGCGTCCAGCCGGTCTTTGAGGACCGCGCTCAGCGCCCCACTCGGCCAGTACCCCGCGCCAAAAACCACGGCAACGGGTTTGGGTGGCACCTGCTCGATTTCCGCCGGGACGTATATCAGACGCTCGTAGCGTGTGGTCAAGGTCCATAGCGTCCAGGCCGCGCAGAGCG
>JBNGDO010000070.1:6889-24154 GCA_049975385.1 Anaerolineae bacterium
AGCGTCGGCACCGTCCGGTCCGCTCCATATTTGCAGCAAATCGCCGCTCCAATGGGCAGCCTGTTCTGCGACCTCGTCTGCATCAAGCTCACCGGCACTCCATTCCAACAGCACCAGGCGAATTAACGCCTCCCCAAGGGTATCTGTGGAACTCAATACCCAATCACGCTCCAGTTGCGGTTGAAGAGATGTCAGCACCTGCGGCATGTCATCGTCGAGGTAACGCTCGATGTGCAGAAGTTGCGCAGTAGATCGCGGTGGGCGCAGCACAGCCGCGTCGACGGCAGCCGTGCCGCCTTGAACGTATAAGTCGTTTACAAAGGTGTCGCCCAACTCAAAGGGAAGCCGCGAGAGATCATCCAGCAGTGGATCGGTGGTGAGACGCCAGCGCGGCGTGATGGCGTCGGCGATGGCACCGGTCAGGGTTTGCGCCCGGGCGCTGCCTGGCTGGGCATCAGCATATCGCCATAGCGAGAAGAGCGCGTCGCCATCGCCCACCGCCGTAAGGGCCAGCCTGTGATCCAACGAATCCGCATTGGCGATCAGCCGGGGCAGGTCGCCGTACTGGTCGGGGATTGCCCGTGCGTATCCGTAAGCAATTTGCCATTCCAACACATCACGCCCGCCGGGCCAGTCGCGTCGCAAGTATAGTTCTTCGGTGTCTGAGGCATAGAGCGCGCCTACTGCCGGGGCCTGCGCCACAGGATCGACGCGCACTTCCTCCCAGAACCAGAGCCGCAGCGCCTTCAGATAGGGCTGGAGTTGCAATACCAACGGCGGATAGGCGTCGTAGAGCCGGTAGAGAATGACCGACATCGCGAGTTGGTCATTCACCAGCGTCAACGGTGTGCTCCAACGCGCGAGTCGTCCCCGAGCATCGGAGACTCCGGTGGCAATCATACCGGCCTGCGCAATGTCCAAAGGCGGGAACGGCGTCGCCGTGAGCGTCGGTGATGGCGTGAGTGTAAGGGTAGGGGAGGGCGTGCGGGAAGGGGTGAGTGTTGGCCTGGGTGTAGGCGTGGGAAGCGGGGAGGGCGTCTGCGGCAGACTGACAGCGCGCCAAACATTCCAGCCAAGCAATCCCAGGACGGCGATAAGGCCCATCAGCAGCCCCAGGAGAATCCGGCGCTGGCCCCGTGTCAGGGTTCGATACCAGCGCACGCGCACGCCTCCCGCAGACATATCCGTGCTGAATTGTCGGTGTTATGCATATCCTCCATTGTAAAGAGCAGTAAAGGCTTGTCAAGCGCGCGATCCAGTTTATAATGACATCAACTTTTGCAATGGAGCAGGCGATGGCAAAACTTTGCGGAAAAGGATTGTGGCTGGCCCATTCGTATGACCTCCAACGTGCGGCGGAGATGGCTGCAAGCATTGATGCGACGTATCTGTTGGTCAAGGTCGGCCATGGTCCCTACTATTTCCCGGAAACGGCGCGTTCGATGGTCAAGCGCGTGCGCGCGCTTGGCTTTCGCCCGCTGGCCTGGGTGCAAATCACCGATTACGCTCCCCGGGATGCCCTCAAAGCCATCGTCGAATCGCAAACGCTGGGTTACGAGGCCACGGTGTTGTTCCTCGGAGCGGCGCTGGTGACCGGGGATCAGATGCGCCCGCTGGCCGAAGCGCTGGACAACGTCGAGATTCCGCGCGAGCGACTCTACCTGGCGACACCGCCGTCAACCCATCTGCCCGATCCGCGTGTGCTGGATGTGCTTGCGCCGGTCTGCCAGGCGGGTTGGATGCCGTTGGCTTTTGCCGCCTGGGGAAACGATCCCCAACAGGTCATTCACCGGGATATTTACCAGACTTTGGATGCGCTTAGTTTAGTATGGGACAAAACACCGGAGGTCTATCCCGTGCTATCGCCATTGTACCGGCTCACAGGGCCGGCTTTCTTGCCGGAGGAGTTGATCCCCTGGATTGAGGAACTGGCGCGACACGGGCTGGACTTCTTCAGTGTTTACCACGTTGCCAACACCGAAAAGGCGCTCTGGCCGTTGCTGCAATCGATCAACGTTAGTTGCCAGGAGGCGTTGGCGCAGTCTGACGTACCGGAGCCAACGGTCGCCGGGATGCCGGACATTCCACAGCCCGTCTACATTACAGTGGCAACCAGCGATACGGTGTGGGGTATCATCACACGTCACGGGTTGAACAAGCAACAGTTCTGGGCGTGGAATGCACATCTGTGGGAAAGTCGTGGTTTGCCACGTGACCCGGATTATCTCCAGGAGGGGTGGCGGGTCCGGGTTAAGTGATTGCCAATGCAGCGGACTATGGTATAATTCGTGGTTGCCGCCAGCATTGGCGGCTGATTTTTGGGAAAACGTTGTTTTTGGGGAGAGTGATGAAATGAACCTGGTAGAATCATTAGAGCGCCAGATGGCGAAGCCCAACCCCAATGTTCCGGAGCTGAGACCCGGGGACATTGTCAAAGTTCACGTACGCATCGTTGAAGGCGACCGCGAGCGTGTCCAAGCCTTTCAAGGGACGATTATCCGTCTGCGCAAGGGCAGTGTCAATGCGAATTTCACCGTGCGGCGGGTAGCTTCACACGGCGTCGGTGTGGAACGCACGTTCCTGCTCCACTCGCCGCGCCTCGAAAAGGTCGAAATCGTACGTCGTTCCAAGGTTCGCCGCGCGCAACTTTACTTCCTGCGCGAGCGCCGTGGCAGGGCAGCCCGTTTGAAGGAATTGCGCAAGTAGGCGAGTGTGGCGCCACGCAGGCCGCTGATCGGCATTACCGGGCGGAAGGACACTTCCGCCCGGTTGTCGCATGCCCCCATGTGCGCCCTCGGGGAGACGTATATTCGCGCAGTCCAACACGTGGGCGGGACACCGGTCGTGATCCCGCCGACGGCCATGCAGGCGGATTGGGGGGCATTGATTGCGCATCTGGACGGTCTGATGCTCTCCGGAGGCGGAGACGTCGACCCCGTGCTCTACGGGGAGGAGAGCGAGCCGTGGATGGGGCAGGTGGACGCCGAGCGTGATTTCTCCGAGCTGGGATTGACGCGGGAATGGCTGGCGATGGAGCGTCCCTTGCTGGCGATTTGCCGGGGACATCAAGTCCTCAACGTGGCGTTGGGTGGTACGTTGTATCAAGACATCGCGGCGCACATCCCTAATGCCTTGGATCACGCTTATGTGGCGACGCAGCCTATGGAACGAGTTGCGCATAGCGTTACACTGGATCCGGAAAGCCGTCTGGCAACAATCCTGGGCGGAACGACCTTCGACGTCAATAGCTCGCACCACCAGGCGCTCAAAGCCATTGGCGACCGGCTTACCGTGGTCGGGCACGCGCCGGATGGCATCGTCGAGGCTGTGGAGATACTGGCACATCCGTTTTGTGTCAGCGTGCAGTGGCACCCGGAAGCGCTGGTGAAAGCGTCGGCGACGATGTGGCCGCTGTTTGAGGCTTTCGTGCGGGCAGCCAGCGGCCAATAGTTGTTTTTGCGGTGATCAAAGAAAACGGCGGGAATTTCCCGCCGTTTTTATTGTACAACAACCCTAACCCGGATTAAAAGGCCTTCAACGCCCGTTTTCTTGCTCGTCGGGCAAGAATTCGCGTGATAGGGCCCTTACTCCGCAGGTGTCTCGCCTGATTGCAAGACAATCGGCCGTCCCTGCTTAAACGACTCCAATTGTTCCTCAAGTTCCTGCCGCCGGGCTTCAGCCGCTGTTTTGCCTTCTTCTACCAACTTATCGACGCCTTCGTGGATTCGCTGTTGCAGTGCTGTACCAGACTCCGGTGCGAAAAGTATCGCTAATACTCCCCCCGTCAATAGACCAATTACCAAACCGGAAAGAAAGGCCATAAATTTGCGCATTGTTCACCTCCCCATCAATGATAACCTTATTATACGCTATGCCTGCCAGGATGCAATTTTCCGCTCGGACAGACTTCAAAAGTCTCAGCACGTACTGCTTCTTGCAGACCTTGTGTTCAGTCCGAATATTCGCGTAATCAGACGCCTCGTGAGGCTTTTGTAGTCTGGGCTGGCTTCAGTTGAAGAAATCCTTATCCTCTTCGCTGAGATACTTCTGCGCCTCGTCGATCTTGAAGGTCACGCCCAGGCCGGGGCGATCCCACACCTCGATGAGGCTGTCTTTGACGATGGGATTGGGCAGCCCTTCGACGATATCGTACCACCACTCCGGCTTGCCGGTAGGGTACTCGAAGGCGATGTAGTTCTGCGGCATGACCGCTGCCGCGTGCACAAGTGCCGCCAATCCGATGAGGCCATCGAACGTGCCGTGCGGCGCCATCAGGATGCCGTGCAGGTCGGCGTATTCGGCGATCCACTTCAACTCGGCGATGCCGCCCACGTCCGCCGGGTCCGGCCCGATGATGTTGACGGCCTGCTTCTCGATCAGCTCCTTGAAGTTGTGGCGCAGGTAGATCTGTTCGCCCGTGTGGATGGGCGTGGACGTGCTCATCGTGATGTCGCGGTAGACATCGGCGAGGACGTAGGGATTGTAGTCGCCATTGATCGTATCCTCGAGCCACAGGATGTTCAGCGGTTCCAGCGCCCGCGCCAGGCGGATGACGTCGGTGGGCATCCAGCCCGGGCCGCAATCCAGGGCGAGGCCTACTTCGTCGCCGAGTACGTCCTTCATGGCCTCGACGCACGCGATGACGTGCTTGAGGCCGCGCTCGGTCAGCAATCCTCGGTTGGAGTGCGGGGCACCAGGTTGCACGTCCCCGTAGAAGAAGTTGGGGACGCGACTCGGCATAGGGCTGTGAAAGCCAATCCCTTGCTTGATGATGCTGAAGTTTTCCGGCGACGCCTTCATTTTTGCCATATTTTCAGCATAGTCCTCGGGTGTGTAGTCGTTCATTTTGAAACGGACACTGCCATTGTAGACGCGAACGTGGTCGCGGACCTTGCCGCCGAGTAGCTTGTAGACCGGTATGCCCGCCGCTTTGCCCGCGATGTCCCACAGAGCCATCTCGATGGCGCTGACGGCACTGCCCCACGGCTTGTAGCTGCCCATCCGCCGGATGCGGAGCATCACACTCTCGACGTTGGTCGGGTCTGCGCCGATGAGCCACTGCTTGTAGAAGAGGACGTGCGGCTTGAGGTAGGGCTTGCTGGATTCCGCCTCGCCGTAGCCATCGATACCTTCGTCCGTAGTGATGCGCACCACGGGGTTTCGGCCGATAATGGCACATTTTAAGTCGGTGATTTTCATATTACCTCCATTACGATGATCTTTTTCATAGGGGCATTTCCGCTGTATGTGTTTGTGCCAGCTTGTGCGAATTGTAGCACGGGCAGGTGGGCTGGCAACTCTTGTGTGTGGAGTTACTCAAGGTCTTATCAGCCTCGCTTCGAGGGAATCCCCAGTACCGCAAGGCACAAGTTCCTCATCGTCATGATGCTCAGAGGGGATCGCCAGATCCCCGACTCCTGCACACAATCGGGGATCTGGCGATCCCCTTGAAGCTGTAAATTGTGGCTCTACACATATTTGTGGGGTAAAAACAGCGCTGATCCCTATTTTGACCGCTCTTTTGATCAAAAGTGGGACGCCCACCTTGCTTTTGGGCGCATTTTGGCAATCAAGTGGAACAAAAGCCCGTCGCGACCCCACTAATCTGCGTAGACCCTAAATTGTAAACCTGGGAAGAACTCCTGTCGTGCTGTAGAGAAGAGGGGAGTCAACGTTACTCCCCTCTGTGTTAGTCTCGTGACAGGTCAACTGCCCGATTTCATCACGACGGGCAAATAGATTTCATAGCCCACGTTCAACGTCACCGGGATGTCGATGTGGGAGTGGGTGGGGTTATCCGTGGAGACGACCAGCGTAGTGGTGTAGATGCCGGTCGCCAGGCCATTCGCGTCGAAGAACGTGGTCGAAGCATCGGAACCGCCCGGCGGTGTGGTGATGGGCAACCCGATCGTGGTTTGCCAATCCAGCCTCAGCCACCCGACTGCTGAATCCATCAGCAGTTGCCAGACTAGGTCGGCGTCGCTCCGATTGCTCACGGTGACGAGCCGGGCGGTGGTCATCCCCGGGCTCAAAGTCACGTTTAGTGTGTCCGGTGTCACGTTGATCTCCGGTTCAAAGGTCGCTGTGACGACCTTGTTCCCGTCCATCAGGAGGGTCGTGGGATTCGCGTTGCCCGTCAGTGCGCCGGACCAGCCGGCGAAGTCCCAGCCCGTTGCGGCGGTTGCTGTGAGTGTCACCACGTCGCCGTAGTCGTAAGTCTCCTGCTCGGGATCAACCGCTACCGCACCCTCACCGGCAACGTTCACCTCCAACGTGTACGAGGTAGGCGCTGTGTTGTCGACGACCAGCGCGGCATCGTCCACGTAGAGCGCCGTGATGCCGCCTGCGCCATCGTTGAGCACACCGAAGTGCAGGGTGATCGTCTGCCCACGGTAAGCCGAAAGATCGAAGACACGCGGTTGCCAGTCTGCTGCATGGCTAAGTTCCCAGAAGAGCGTTTCGAGGACGGTCGTGCCGTCCATAATCAGGAGATACTGCGCGTCGCCGGCAGCGGGTGTGGCATTTGGCGTGTGCCGGGTGAACGGGAGCGCTCGTCCTGCCAGGCCGCTTTCACCGGTGACGGGCCATACCTGGCAGGAAAGCGTGGCGTTGACAGTGTTGGAAGGCAGCGTGAGGGTTTGCCGCGCCGAGGAGTAGGCAGGGATGTTGTCGCCCTCGTCGATGCCGACGCGCAGAGCCTGCGCACCGCTGTAAACCGGGTTCGACGTGTAGCCCGCAGGATGCGCCGTTTCGGGCAAGCTCCAGCCGGTCCCCGTTTCGAAGCCGCCATCGGCGAGAATGTTCCAGGCTGTGGTCGTGTAGCGCTGGACGCCGTCCTTTCCGCCGGTATAGACATTCCCATCCAGCCCGCCGGTAACGTCCCCAAGCGGGGTCACGACCGGTGGCACGTCGATGGCGGTCCAGCGGTCGCCGCCGTCGCGGGAGCGGTAGATCTGCGTCTCGGTCAGCGCGAAGAGCGTGTGGTCGGTGGCGTAATCCGGCGAGAAGGCGATGCGCTTCGGTGGTAGAGCGGCATCAGCCGGAGGTAGGCCAACGACGAGGCGCATCCAGGTCACGCCGCCGTCGGCAGAGCGGTAGACGCCGCTGCTCGTGGTGTAATCCGGCTCGGTACGCTGGGCCGTGGCGAACAACGTGTGATCCGCCGCATAGTTGGGTGAGACTGCCAGCGAAGTGATGGTTGTACCGGTGAGCAGTTCGGTCGCGGCGAGCTGCCAGATCTCCGCGCCGGGTGGTAATCGCCAGAAGCCATTGCCACCCGCAAAGAGCGTGCCATCGGTTGGATAGGTCGGCGGCAAGGCAACGTGCCACGCGCCCAGGCTGTACGTTCCTGTGGGCGGCGCACCGACCGGCTCCCACGTCGCGCCCAGATCGGTGGACCGCAGCACTTTCCCATGTTGCCCTGTGGCGAAGACGACGGAATCAGCCGGGAAGGCGGGCGAAAAAGCCAGCCCGCCGCCGGGATAATCAGAAGACGTGAGTGCTTCCCAATTGCTGCCGCCATCGGTCGTGCGATAGAAGGTAAACCCTGCGCCGGCAGAGACACTCGCCAGCATGGTGTGATCGAGGCTGTAGTTCGGTGAAAGGGCGACAGTATGGGTTCCGCTTGGCCCGCCAAGACCGGCGAAGCGCCACATCGAGCCGAGGTCAGCACTTTGGTAGACGCCGTGACGGGCCGTTGCTGTCGTTAGCTGGAATGGATCAGGGCCGCGTAGCAGTTGCGTGACCTCCAGAGGGGCCAGGCCCTTGCCTTGATCCCAGGTTACCCCGCCATCGTCGCTGCGGTAGATGCCGCTACCTCTTGTACTCCCAGCCAAAAGTATCGGTGTCGAAGCCCAGGTGGTTGCCAGGGCCAGGGAGCGCACATCGGAACCGGGGTACGACTGGACGGCGTCCCAGTGTTCGCCACGGTCGGTGGAGCGGAAGAGGCCCTGCGCACTTCCGGCAAAGAGCGTGCCGTCGGCGTTGAAGGCGGGGGAAATGGCGAGTGCATGAATCCATGCGGTGCCCGTCGTCACCGTGCGGCTGATCCACGATGCGCCGCCGTCGGCGGAACTATAAATGCTGTCTACCCCGGCGGCGAAGAGCGTGGCGTCCGCAGCGAACTGCGGCGAGACCGCGAGAGCGAAGGTAGGGGCGGTGAGAACCTGTGTCCACGAGATGCCGCGATTGGCGGTGAGGTAGACGCCGTCGCCGGCTGTGAAGGCGGTCCCATCGACGGCGAAGTTGGGCGAGTAAGCGATATCGGACCGGGAAGAGACGCCCTGATGCGAGGTCCAGTTCTGCCCGCCGTCCGCGCTGACGTAAAGTGTCGCGCCGAAATAGCCCTCGCCTGCCATCACGTGCGCACTGCTGGCAAAGTCCGGTGCGACGGCAACGCTGGTGATGAATTGATCGGTTCCGGTGATGACGCTCCAACTTTGTGCGCCGTCATTGGAACGGAAGAGGCCCGTCCAGGTGGCAGCGAAGACGATCCGGTCGGCGGTGTAGGTGGGCGAGAAGGCGAAGTCGTGCACGGACAGCGTGGTGCTCAACGTGTCATAGGGGGGAGCGATGGCGGCGGGATGCCAATGCAGTCCGCCACTGAATGAGTAGCGGATACCGATCCCGGACTGGAGGAGCGGATGGCGGTGACTTTGATGTTCCCCTGCCAGCACGAGGTTGTCGGCGGCGAAATCGGGGGAAATCGCCAGCGCCAGCGGCATCCCCCCGCGCAGGCCGAGGTTTTCCCAAATACCAGGCTCGCCGTATCCCTGGCCGGTGGCAGCGATAGAACGTGACGGCCAAAGGCTGCCCACGATGAGCAGCAAGGCCAAAAGGCGCAAGCTTTTCCCTGACATAGCGGCTCCTTTCTGTAAACTCTTGTGGTGAGTTACGACGAGGCAGCGACGTTCGAAGTTGTTGAGCTTTCAATTCCAGTATACGCGTAATTCAGCGAGGGAATGTTAAGAAAGCGTTCCAGTTTCAGGAAAAGAAGCGAGGGGGGTTATATCAGATCGTCCAACTTGGCAACAGGCGCGCGATAACGTAGTGCTATCATCTGAGCGAGGATCTCATTGGCTGTGGATAACGACCAATGCCCTTCTCGTACCGCGCGGATAAGAATACCGATTGTGCCTGTCAAATGCACGTTCCTATCGCGCGCCATACGGCGTGCAGCAAGATCGTCGCTGCCTAACACGAGTCCCCGCGTCATCGCCAACGCCAGACATGAGGCTTCGCCCGATGCCAGCGGAGGAGATAATTGGGGATACAGTTTCTTTTCCTCAGCCAGTTCCAAAGATAGAACCGGCAACCAACCGGTAGAATGAAGAGGCGTCAACACTTGCTCGACGGACTGAAGCTGATGGTATCCGGCGTAGAGACCCTGATGAAGTTCTTCAACAACCATCAACGTTGTACAAGCTGCACCACGATAAAGTTTTTCTAATAGCGCAACTTGGTCTACGACTGCAAAGTTTGACAGAAGCGTAGTGTCAAAGACAAACTTGAGCCTCTCCCGCTCTGGTTCAGGCATATTTGGCGTCATCAAGGCACTCCTGGAGCGTTTGTGGCCCAAGGTGAATTGAAACCCCTGCTTCGCGCAGAATATCCTTCATTTCTTCCTGAGAAATACCCAAAAGCGCGGCGGCCCGCCCCAGGCTGATATCGCCGGCTGCATAGGCACTAACAAGCATTTTGATTTTAATCCGAGGGTTGGCTTGAAACAGCGCTTGTAAAGCATTACGCAACACAGCCTGTTCGTCAGAATATAGCCCGCTTTTTACCAATTGTTCGAACTGCCAGCGAATCAAGTTGGGTTCAAGCAAATTCTCTAGGACTGTCATCTTGCCTCCTTTTGGCTTTCCTTCATTATAGCATGATTCATACTCGCGCGGCTGCTGAGTTTTTCATACTGCCAGAGTCCTCATTAATAATTCCCTTATTTTCTGCGGGCCGGCGCGTACATTAGCCTCTCAACCAGAATCACCCCCGACTTCACCTCCACAAACGGCTCGCCATCCCGCACGCCGACCGTGCCGTAGCCGGCAGCGGTGCTGAGGAAGGCGCGGAAATCGCCGGAGATGTTCGGCTGGATGGTCAATACTTTCTCCACCGCATCGTAGCGGACGCCGGTCAGGCCTTGTAGCAACCCATAGGACGCCATCGCGCGGGCATACCAGTGCCCACACTCGTACTCGTTGAAGGGATTGCGCACGCGCCCATCGTAGCGGTCGCGCGCGGTGCGGACGATGTCCAGCCCGGCGTCGATCTCGCCCAGCAACATCAGGTGCGACGCGACCTGGTATTCGTAACCCGTCCACACTTCGTTGGCGTAGGGGAACGGCAGCGTGAGCGCGTCGCCGTGGGGCCAGGTGCAGAGCAGCAAGCCGCCATCCTTCCCCAGGGCGAACGATGGACGTTGTGGATTGACGTGTTCCGATAAATCGTGGCGCAGATTGTAGCGGTAGACCGACAGCAGATGCCCGCGCACTTGCTCGCGGTCGAGGAATTCTTCCACCCCGCAGACCGCCGCGATCCATGCGCCGAGGACCCCGTCGGCGAGGCAGCCGTTGCCATACTGGTATTTCGGTCCTTCTGCACGGAGAAGCTCTTGCGCTTCCGGTGAATAATTGACGTTCCAGCTTTGTCCCTGCTGCGTCGGGTCGCCCGCCCGCAGGCCTTCCCATTGGATTTTTTGGACGAAGTACTCGCCGTTCCACAGTTCTGCCTCCATCGCCGCGATACCCTTTGCCAACAACTCAGCGTAGAGCGGGACATCCTCGCTCAACGCGTCCGCCATCAGCGTGGCGGCCTTGAGTGCGCCCAAGTAGAACGAGGTGCACATCCCGTCCGGTCCCCAGAATTCGATGTCGTAGGTGTTGTGGTGCGGCTCGACCAGCGTGCCGGTGTGATCGGGATCCCACGTGGCGATGCAGTAGTCGAGGCTCTGTTTCACTTTGGGCCAGAATTTGCGTAGCCACAGCTCGTTGCCGGAGATGCGCCACTCCCGGTAGACCTTCATCACACCGCCCAGTTGACCGTCGGCGGCAGCGTGGAAGTCGTGGGCCACGGGCCGGATGGGCAGGTTGGCGCGGAAGGTCTGGTGCCCGCGCTCGTCCTGGTCGGCGAAGAACTCGGTGTAGCGCAGCGAGCGCTCCATCTCCGGGAAGAGGTGCGGGATCGCCTGCGCGTAATTCCACACGTGGGTGCAGGAGCCGTGACAGCAGCCGCCCTTGTCGTGGCAGCCTTCCCAGCACCACAATCGCCCGTCGGTCTGGCGCTGCACCGTGGGCGACTTGAGGATGGTGAGGTTCGCGGCGACGGCTTCGATCACTTCCGGCGGCAGCGTGGTATCGTAGAAACACTCGGTGAAGGCGGCAGTGCGCGCGCGCAGGTCATCGTAGTGGGCGCGCCAGTAGGCGTCGACCGAGTCGATGTCGGGGAAGACGCTCGCATACCAGGGCACGTGCTCGCCCGGCACGCAATCGCACACGCCATTTGATGGCGCGCCATCTGATGGCGCACCATCTGATGGCGCACCATCCTCACACTCTTGATCCTTGCCCACGCGAAGGCCGGTCTCCGGCGCGTACCACGCCAGCCGCAAGCGGACGACTTTCTCTTCACCCGGTTCCAAGTGCAGCGGGACGTAGAGGCTGCCGCCAGGGCTGGGCGCGCCCTCAACGACGGGGCCGGATTCGGGCATTGCGCCGTCCTCGATTGTTTTCCACACGATGGTGAGCGCGTCGAACCAGCCGCCCCGGAACCAGGCGCAGTTGACGGCGACGCCTTTGACGACGTCAAAGGCGTCGTCATCCACCGTGGCGCTGAACGCGGCGCGTTCTTCAGGATGAGCCAGCGTGAATCCACCTGGCGCAGCGAGGACAGCGCCGCTTTGGGTGTTCGGAGCCATAAAGTTGTGCGCATGGAACGAGAAGACGGCCTCCACCGGTGCAGCGGTGGGGTTGGCAAAGCGATATTCCAGTGCCGCTACGGGCAGGCTGGAGCTATCCGCGTCGCCCGGCGTGAAGGGGCTCCAGCCGGTGAGCGTCACATCCAGCGGAATCTTGGGGTCGCGCAACGTCACCGTGCCGAAGGGGAAGCGCGCCTCGAACGTCGCCTCGGCGAAGCGGGGCAGGCCGTAGCTCGTGCCGCCCAGTCCGTTGCCCGCGCCGGGCGTGCCGAAGATCTTCCACGTCGGCACCGGGCCTTCGAGCACGCGGGCGAGGCGGGTGGATTGTGATCCGCCCGAAGCCGTCAAATAGAGGGCGGCGAACATCAATGGCTCGTTGAAGATATCCGCGTACCCGCGCAGCGAGACGTGCGAGAGCGCGCCCGTGCCTTCCAGGCAGATCATCCCCGCGCCCATCCCGCCCATCGGGAAGGCGACGCGGTTGAGGTGCTCGCCGGTGTAGGGGGTGTTGTAAGGCCTTTTGTTCATGTGTGGCTCCTTTCCTCAGTTTATGGACGGTAGATGGCAGACAGTTGCTGTCTACTCTTTATCTAAATCACTCGCTCGCTTGATGGCATCGTGCCCGAAGCGATCGCGTACAGCATCGAGCGCATCCTGCAAGCGCTGCCCCTTCTCCGACGGTGTCTCCCATAATCCCAACTGCTGCAACGGCGGACCCAGGTTGCTCACGCCGACGCCGATGAGGCGCACGGGTTTGCCCTTGGGCCAGGCCTGCTCGAAGAGGTGCTGCGCGGCAGTGTAGATGGCGTTGTCTTGATCGGTCGGCTCCGGGAGCGTGACTTGCCGGGTGATGGTGGTGAAGTCGGCCCAGCGCAGCTTGAGCTTGACGGTGCTGCCCTGAAGTCCGGCGCGGCGCAGGCGATGCCCCACGCTTTCAGCGAGGTGCAACAGCGTGCGGCGCAGCGTCGCTTCGTCGGTGACGTCGTGGGCGAAGGTGGTCTCGCGGCTGAGCGACTTGGCTTCGTATTCGGTGATGACGGGGCGGTCGTCGATGCCGCGAGCGCGCTGCGAGAGGTCGAGGCCGTGCTTGCCAAAGCGCTGGACGAGGTCGTCCTGGGGCCAGCGGGCGACGTCGCCGATGGTCGTGATCCCCAGTTCGGTCAAGCTGGCGGCAGTCTTGGGGCCGATGCCCCACAGTTCACCGACCGGCAATGGCGCGAGGAAGGCCGCTTCTTCCCCCGGCGGCACGACCTTGATCGCCATCGGTGGATTGGGACTGCGCTTTTCGGCTTTGCCGATGTTGTTGGCAATCTTCGCGACCAGCTTGTTGGTCGCCACGCCGAGCGAGCAGGGCAGACCGTGTTCGTTCCAAATCGTGGCTTGCAACTCGCGGGCGATGGTTTCGGCGGATGCTCGTAGATCGCTCACGTCGAGAAACGCCTCGTCGATGGAGATCTGCTCGACCAGGTTGGTGAGGTCATAGCAGTGGCGCATCACCTGGTGGGATAAGTCATCGTAGACCCCGTGACGTCCCGGCACGACGATGAGCTGCGGGCAAAGCAGCAGCGCGCGGCTCATCGGCATCGCCGAGTGCACGCCGTACATCCGCGCGGGGTAGGAGCACGATGCAACGACGCCGCGTTGGTCGGGCTGCCCGCCCACGGCAAAGGGTTTTCCGCGCAGCGAGGGGGCGTGTAACTCCTCCACCGCGCAAAAGAAAGCGTCCAAATCCAAGTGGATAATCTTGCGGGGCATAGCAACGTAATGCGTGACACGTGATGCGTAATCTTCCGTTTACGAATCACGCATCACGTCTCACAATGTGCGTTTTACGCTCGGTTTTCCTAGAACTTCTCCGGCACGAAGGTCTGGTACTCCATCGGCGGGCGGACGTAGGCGATGTCATCCTGGCGCGGGGGGAGGTCGATCGGCTCGGGCGTCAAATCTTTGTAGGGGATTTTGCTGAGCAGGTGGCTGATGCAGTTGAGGTGCGCGCGGCGTTTGTCGTCGGAATTGACCACGTACCAGGGCGACTGCTTGGTATCCGTGTGGGCGAACATCTCGTCCTTGGCCTTGGAGTATTCGATCCACTTCTTGCGCGATTCCAGGTCCATCGGGCTGAGCTTCCAGCGTTTGGTGGGATCGTCGAGGCGCGCCTGGAAACGGTGTTCCTGTTCCTCGTCACTGACGGAGAACCAGTATTTGAGCAGGATGATGCCGGAGCGGATGAGCATCCGCTCGAATTCGGGGCACGAGCGCAAGAACTCGCGGTATTCCTCCTCGGTGCAGAAGCCCATCACCCGCTCGACGCCGGCGCGATTGTACCAACTGCGATCGAAGAGCACCATTTCGCCGGCAGCAGGGAGACGGTCCACGTAGCGTTGGAAATACCACTGCGTCTTCTCCCGGTCCGAAGGTGTGCCGAGCGCTTCCACCCGGCAGATGCGGGGATTCAGGCGTTCGGTGATGCGCTTGATGACGCCGCCTTTCCCGGCGGCATCCCGCCCCTCGAAGATGACGACGACCTTCAGCCCCTTCTCCTTGATCCAGTATTGCAGCTTGACCAGCTCGACCTGGAGTTTGCGTAGTTCTCTTTCGTAGACCTTCCGTTTGAGTTTTTTGGGCTTAGCCGCAGTTCCGGCAACTTCTTCAGGATTCTCAGTGGTTTGGTTTTTCTTTCCCTTTGACATCGTGACCTCCGAAAATAGTCTTTGTTAGTCAAATAGTCGCTAGTCAGGTAGTTGGGGCTTTGCCAGCTTACTTAGATTGTAGCATGCCTAGGCAGACAGGTCAATATGCGTAGACTTTTCGTTATCTGCCAGCTTTTCAGTTTCCCGGATGCACGTATACTCTAGCTGTACCGGCTTGCTGGCACCAGCAAGCTGGCACCATCTTTTCCCGGAGGCATGTGCCATGACGAGACTGCACTATCCCGCGACGCATACCGTTGATCACGTCGATGACTACCATGGAATACCCGTTTCTGACCCTTACCGCTGGCTGGAGGATCTCAACGCGCCGGAGACGCAGGCATGGATTGAAGCGCAGAATGCTCTGACGTTTTCCTACCTGGAGCAGATTCCCGCACGCGAGGCAATTCGCGCACGGTTGACAGAGTTGTGGGATTTCCCTAAGTTCGGCGCGCCCTTCAAACGTGCGGGGCGCATTTTCCAGTTCCGTAACAGTGGCCTGCAAAACCAGGACGTGCTGTACGTGATGGAAACGTCAGGTAACGCTGAGGTGTACGACGAAGGCCGCGTCTTACTCGACCCCAACACGCTCTCCGAGGATGGCACGGTCGCGCTGACCGGTGCCAACGTGAGTCGGGATGCGCAATGGCTGGCCTACGCCGTTAGCGCCAGCGGTTCGGATTGGAAAACGTGGCATGTGCGCAACATCGAAACCGGCGAGGATTTGCCGGATGTGATCGAATGGAGCAAGTTCTGCGAAGCGTCCTGGCTGCCCGACAGCAGCGGCTTCTTCTACGGGCGCTACGCCGCGCCGGAAGCAGGCACGGCGTATGCGGGAACGAACTATTACAAAAAAGTCTACCTGCACCACCTCAACACGCCACAGGAAGAGGACGTGCTCATCTACGAGCGCCCTGACCAAAAGGAATGGGGCTTTTACACCGAAGTCACCGACGACGGGCGTTACCTGGTGCTCCTCGTCTCGCAGGGCACGGACCGGCGCAACTGCGTCTTCTACAAAACGCTGCCCGACGGTGAGTTCGTGGAGCTGATCTCTACCTTCGAGGCGCGATTTGACTTCATCGGCAATACCGGCTCGGAGTTCTATTTCCTCACCGACCTGCACGCCCCGCGCGGGCGGGTGCTTGCAATCGACGTGGAGCATCCGGCGCGGGAGAATTGGCGGACACTGATCCCCGAAGCCGCCGACACGCTCGAAGGTGTGACGCTGGTGCACGACGAGTTTGTGGCGCGCTATCTACACGATGCGCATCACCAATTGTTGCGTTTTGGATTGGACGGCACGCCACGGGGCGAAATTGCACTGCCGGCATTGGGTTCGCTCCTCGAAGTCCACGGTCGCCGCGACGATAGTGAGCTGTTCTACACGTTCCATTCCTTTCTCTACCCGCCGACAGTCTATCGCTATAATTTTGTCAATGGCGTCAGTGAAGTCTTGGCTGCGCCGGACCTCGATTTCGATGCAAGCACTTACGAGACGGAGCAAGTGTTCGTCACCAGTGACGACGGAACACAGGTGCCGATGTTCCTGGTGCATCGCCGCGATTGGCGCAAGGACGGCCAAAATCCCACGTTGCTCTACGGCTATGGTGGGTTCAACCTCGCGCAGCCGCCGGTCTTTATGGTGTGGCGGATGGTGTGGCTGGAGATGGGGGGCGTGCTCGCCGTCGGCAATATCCGGGGCGGCGCCGAGTACGGTGAGGCGTGGCATGCGGCCGGGACCGTTCACCAGAAGCAGAACGTCTTCGACGATTTCATCGCCTGCGCCGAATACTTGATTGAGGAGGGCATCACATCCTCGCCCAAGCTTGTGATCGAGGGGCGCTCTAACGGCGGCTTGCTCGTCGGCGCGTGCCTTACCCAACGGCCCGACCTCTTCGGTGCGGCGCTGCCCACGGTGGGCGTGATGGATATGCTGCGTTTCCACAAGTTCACCATCGGCTGGGCCTGGGTCAGCGACTACGGCTGTGCGGACGACGATTTAGAACAATTTGAGACGCTCTATGCCTACTCACCGCTGCACAATGCGCAGCCGGCGTCCTACCCGCCTACACTCATCCTCACCGGCGACCACGATGACCGGGTGATGCCCGCGCACTCGTACAAATTCGCGGCAGCGCTCCAGGCCGCGCAGCAGGGCGACGCGCCGGTCCTCATCCGCATCCAGACGAAAACCGGGCATGGTCCGGGGAAACCGACGGCGGTGTTGATTCAGGAGCGCGCGGATATGTGGGCGTTCGTAGCGCAAGCGTTGAAGATGGATGCGTGATACAGGACTTACGCAAACGAACGAAAATTTACCGCAGAGCACGCGGAGAGCGCAGAGATGCTATCGATACTCAGCGTTCTCAGCGACCTCTGCGGTAAAAAAACGCCATCCGTGCGTAAGTCCTAGTTAGTGCAAGTCATAGGCGCTACCCCCGATGAACTCGCGCACGTGCGAGGTGGCGGGGATGTCAGCGTCGTCGTCAACGGGGATGATGGCTTGCAGCAAGTCGTGGACACGTTCCGCCCGCAGGTAGGCATCCATCCGATTGGGATCGTCCTTGTAGAGTTTTACCCATTCGGCGAAATGCGTACACAGGCGCGCGCGCATGATGGGCAACTCGTAGGGCGTCGCCCCGTTGACGATGTAATCGG
>JBNGDO010000071.1:0-24001 GCA_049975385.1 Anaerolineae bacterium
TGCGGGCACTGCCCGCAAGCGCAAAAACACCCTCAAGAAAAAGCGGCCTTAGCCGCCCATTCCAGCGACAGCATGACACGAGATAATTTTCGGATAGGTTCTAAGCCGTCCCGACTATCGGACTAAAGACTGACGACTGAAAACTACCTGAGGAGGCTATGATGCAAGGTGAAGAGCAAGCGATCCGCGATGGACTGCGCGACGTGATCGATTTCGAAATTGGGCTGGATGTGGTGGCCTTGGGCTTGATCCGCGACATTGAGGTGGCAGAAGATGACGTGAAAATCACCATGATTTTAACCTCGCCAATGTGCCCGATGGCATCTTTTATGATGAACCAGGTCCACGAGCGCGCTTCCGAGCTTACGCAGAAAAGCGTCGAAGTGGTGCTCGGTAAGGAGATGTGGCGCCCGGATATGATGGAGCAAGAGGCGCGCGACATCCTCGGCATTTGATTTATTTCCAACTGTTACGATGTTGTGTAAAGGCCGGCAACTTGCTGGCCTTTTTTTGTCTGACGGAACGGTGGCCGGTCTCTCAACCGTGCCACCGCAGGTTGTGACGCTCGCGGGTGCGGTCAGAGATTGGCCCGAGCACTTCTCATAAATTTGCCATTTGCGTGTGACTCTGCCCTTACGTTTTATCCAGGTTAGGGTTATAATTAGGTTTACAGGTATCCTGTGCGGCAAGGGGAAGATAAACCGGCAATGCAAACGGTCTCAGTTACAGACACACCACGCTCAACCCTGAAGACGGATGTGGCATACGCCCTGATCACACTTGGCAGCTCAATCGTCTGGGCGATTCTCAGTGGCTGGCTGTTGTACTTCTATCTGCCACCGGAGGGCGACGATCTCGCCCCGGCGGCGTGGTACGGCGCGGTCATTTTCTTAACTCGCGCGCTCAACGCCGGGATGGCGCCGTTCATCGGGCATTTCTCGGATAATCTACGCAGTCGTTGGGGACGCAGATTGCCACTGATGTTCGTCTCCGGCGTGCCGCTGCTGATCTTCTTCGTGCTGTTGTGGACGCCGCCGCTGCAAGCGGAATCGGTGTGGAATCTGGCGTATCTGGGTGGGATGCTCGTAATGTACAACCTGGCATACACGATGAATCAAATCCCGTACACGGCGCTGCTGCCCGAACTCGCGTTGACGGACCAGCATCGCGTGCGGCTGTCGGCGTGGGCGTCGAGCTTTCTGTTGGTAGGGATGATCGTGAGTGCGGCGGCAGGGATGCTCATCGAACGGTTCGGCTATGCCGTCACTGCGCTCATGTATGCACTTCTGGCGCTGCCGATGTTCTACCTGCCCTTCCTGGTTCTGCGTGAGCCGCGTGCGCTTCCGAAACGCGCCGACCGCCAGACGACGTCAGCAGAAGGCGCATTTCCACGCCGCAATCTGCGCGCTGTAGTCGCCTCGATGTTACAGAACCGGGCTTTCCTCATCATGACGGCAGCCGGCGTTTTCTACTGGGGTCTGACGACGTTGGTACAGTCGGCGATCCCCTACATCGCCACCGAGATTTGTCTGCTGGATACAGGAGACACGCTGTGGTTCTACGTTCCCGCGATTGTTGGCTCGCTGGCGTGCTATCCGGTGGTCACGTGGTTGGCGGGGCGCGTGGGGAAGTGGGCGGTATTCGCCGGTTCGCTGTTCGCTTCGGCGCTGGTGATGCCGGGCTTGATGCTGATCGGGGACTGGCTGCCGTTCCCGCTGATGACGCAAGGCATTGTATGGGTCCTGCTCCAGTCGGTGGCGCTGTCCGGCGTCACAATGCTGCCGATGGCCTTTGGCGCGGAAATCGCCGATCACGACGCGACGTTGACGGGACAGCGCCGCGAAGGGTTGTACTACGCCACGTGGGGACTGCTGGATCAAGTCGCTAACGGCGTGGTCGCGGCGCTTTTGCCGCTGCTGCTATTGCTGGGACGCAGTCGCAGCGATCCAAATGGCCCGCTGGGCGTGCGGATGATCGGCATCGTGGGCGGGCTGTCGATGTTGATCGCGTTCTTCATCTTTCTGCGTTATCCCTTCCGGCGGTCGCCGGGTTCGATGAAAAACACAATCGTTGAGGTATTTCAAAAGGACGGTGACTATGACAAAAGTAAGTCTTGAAGACATTGCTGCCCTCGAACGGCAAAACTACGCGGCGATGCAGCCGATGGTCGCGGTGACGCCGGGCGTCGAACTGATCATGCGGGATGAGGTGATCATCACCAGCAGTCAGGCCTTCCCCACGCCGGACGCCAACCACGCCTGCCTGCTGCGGGCCACGCGCGAGACGGCGCCGGATTTGATCGCGAAGGTGGTCGAGCACTTTACGTCGAGGGATCTCCCGCCCACGGTCTTCATTTCCCCGGCCTGCACGCCGGAGGATTTGCCGGACTTGTTGACAGCGCAAGGTTTCGTCCGCCAGAAAGAACGAGAAGCCTGGATGGTTTTAGAGCAGGCGGAAGATTTGGTGGGGATGACGCCTTCGGCCAAAGTGGAAGTCCGCAGCATCGGCAAAGATGAAGCCATGACCTTTGCCTCGGTCTTCCTGAAAGCCTTCGGGATGCCGGAGGCGTACGCCGCCCCGATGGCCGAGGTGCTTGCGCCTTCGATCGGCCTGCCGGGGATGTTTCACTACGTGGCGACGTTCGGCGGCCAACCGTTGGGGGTCTGCACGTTGATTTGCCACGAAGACCTGGCCATCGTCGGCAGTATGGGGGTCGTTGGGGCGCTGCGGGGTCTGCGCGTTTTTAGCGGTTTGACGGCCACGGCTTACGCCGATGCTTATGCCTGGGGGTGTAAACGCGCGCTGATACAGACAATGGCAGGCGGTGTCCTGGAGCGATTCATACGCATCAGCGGCTTAAAAACTTACTTCACGCGGACGTGTTATACATTGGCATGACGTCACTGGTTAGAATCCTGGATGTGGAAAAGGTCTACAAGACCGGCTCCGTTACCTTCGCCGCGCTGCGGGGTGTCTCCCTGAACGTCGCTGAAGGCGATTTTGTGGCAGTTATGGGACCGTCGGGCAGTGGCAAGTCCACGTTGCTGCATCTGATGGGCGGCCTGGATCGCCCCACCGCCGGGCGCGTTGAGGTCAAGGGCGTCGCTCTCAGCGAGATGGATGAGACGGCGCTGGCGAAGTTCCGTCGCGTGCACATCGGCTTTATCTTCCAGTTCTTCAATTTGATCGACAATTTGACGATTCAGGCCAACGTCGAGTTGCCGGCATTGTTGCAGAGCGGGCGGGATCGCAAGGCCGTGCGTCGCCGGGCCGACGCTTTGCTGGAGCGCCTGGGCATTCTCGATCAGGCGGGCAAGCATCCGTGGGAGTTGTCGGGTGGACAACAGCAGCGCGTCGCCATCGCGCGGGCGCTGATCAACCATCCCACACTGCTGCTGGCGGATGAGCCGACGGGCAACCTGGACAGCGCCAGCGGGCAGGACGTCTTGCGCATTCTGCAGGAATTCAACGCGCAGGGCCAGACCATCTTGATGGTGACGCACGATGCGGCCGCCGCGGCGCAGGCCAGGCACGTTATCTTCATCCGCGATGGCCGTCTGGTCGAGGGTATGCCGGGCAGCGATGTGCAACAGATCGCGCAGTCCATGGCCGCGTTGGCGGGGACGTAGTCTCCACGGATCAAACGGATTTTGACGGAAAAATTTCCGTTGAGTCCGTTCAATCCGTTGAGGATATTTTCTAAGGGATGTACGATGTTAGCAGTGTGGCAGAAGATCAAGGCGGACGTCACCGGGAGGCCGTTTATCTCCCTCCTCACGCTGGTCACGATTGTCTCAGCGACGATGCTGCTGACTCTGGCGCTGGCGACGTTGCTCAACCTTAGCCAACCCTACGACCGCTCCTTCGCCGAATTGAACGGTGCGCATCTGTGGCTGTACTTTGACCGCACGAGAGTCAGACGCCGTGACGTAGAACGCATCGAAGCGCTGCCGGAAGTGACTGAAAGCACCGGTATCCAGTATAGCGTCACCAGCCGTGTGCAGATTGGCGATACGCGCGTTTTGGTCAGCATCAGGCGCACGCCACTGCAGCAGGCGCGCGTCAACCGGCTGCTGGTTCAAGAAGGACGGTATCTACTCCCCAACCAGACCGAGGTGTTGGCGAGCCGCGATCTATCCGATTTATACGGTCTGACTGTCGGAGAAAGTGTGGGTGTCACCCGGCAGGATGGCAAGAAAGTGGTGCTGCCGGTGATCGGGCTGGCCTACAACCCCACCTGGGATACCTACCGCAACACCCAGCCACCTTACCTCTACGTCAGCGAGAGTCTCTTCCAGGAATTGTATCCCGACGAGGCGATCTGGGAGTGGTCGTTGGGCGTGCGCCTGGCGGACCCGGAAGCCGTGGACGCGGCCCTGGCGCGGATCGAGGTGCTGCTGCAAACGGATGCGGTGCGCATCCACACCGATTGGCGGGACGTCAAAGAATCGGCGAATTTCGGTGCGCAGCTTAATTTCATCATGTTGGGCGCATTTAGCCTCTTTGCAATCCTGGCGACGGTGCTGGTTATCGTCAGTGGTATCAGTTCGTTTGTGCTATCGCAGTTCCGGCAGGTGGGGATTCTCAAGGCTGTAGGGTTCACCAAAGCGCAGATTTTGTGGCTCTACATCGGGCAGTACCTGGTTTTGGGGCTGATCGGTTGTCCGCTAGGGCTGATCCTGGGTATCCTTCTCTCACCCTTGCCGCTGAAGAACATCGCATCGTCGTTGAGCACGACGTTCCAGCCGCCATTGAATCCCTGGATTGTTATGGCTGTTTTGGTCAGCGTGCCGGCGATTGTCGTTATGGCGACGTGGCGGTCGGCGCGGCGCGCGGCCAAAGCGAACATTGTCAAGGCGATAGCGACCGGCGCCGAAGCACCGGCCAAAAGGGAATTCTGGCTGCCGCGGCTGGCGGCACGCCTCGGTTTTCCGATGCCTTTTGTCCTGGGATTGGGCGACGTCTTCGCTAGACCGTTCCGCTCGTTGACTACAGGTCTGAACCTGCTGCTCGGTGTTGTCGGCATCGTCTTTGGGCTGACGTTGAACGAGACGCTTGAAACCTACAAGGCGAATCCACCGTTGCTGGGCGTCGCTTACGATGCGGTCGTCACACGCGGCGTCACCAGTGACAGCCGGGTGCAGCATCTCCTGGCGCGTGCCCCCGGCGTAGAGGCTTTCTATGGCGAGTATCGCGTCGACGTTGAAACACTGGCCGGCGAAACCTTCCAGGTGCGCGCCGTCGATGGGGATGTCGAAAGCTTCCCGTTCAGAATCCTTGCGGGACGGATGATACGGCCCGCAACTGACGAAGTGATGGTCGGACAAGGGTTATTGGATTGGTTGGGGCTGAGCGTGGGAGACGAACTGACCGTCGTTTTGGACGGATGGCGTCACAGGCCTGTCACCTGGCGCATTGTCGGTGCGTATACCGAGCCAGTCAATGCCGGGCAGATGGCGCTGGCGAGTTTTTCTACGCTGGCGCGGCTTTTGCCAGGCGAAAGCCCTTCGGTCTACTATCTCAAACTTACACCGGATGCAGACACGACCTTGCTCAAGCGCTATCTCGAGCCGCGGCCCGAGTCCGATTTAAACCTGACCCTGGTCGGACAGACGATTCCAGCGGTAGTGATCTATCTGCAGCTTGCACTTTTTGCATTATCCGGTATCCTAATTGGTATAGCTTTGGTTAGTGTGTTCAATACTTCATTGCTGGCGGTACAGGAGAAGTTGCGCGTCATTGGGGTACTCAAAACGCTTGGTTTTACCCCCTCGCAAGTCATCATGATGGTCAATACCACGGCTGGATTTCTGGGGCTTTTGGCGGCTGTGCTAGGATTGCCCTTGGGGTGGGTATTCACGAAAAGTACGTTGGCACTGTTGTCCAAGTCGTATGGATTTGGCGCGGTGGCGGTGCCGCTGAACGTGCTCTATGCACTGGCCTTGCCCGTGTTGATGATTGGTGTCAGCATCGCGGGGAGCTATCTGCCGGGGAAACGGGCGGCGCGGGTGTCCATCGTCAATGTTTTGCGCGGTGAGTGAGATGCAAATCATCTTTGAGATCAAGCAACTCTGGCGAAACTCCAAAGCTTATCGCATCCTGTTGGCGGTAACTGTGGTGTATGCCGTGTTGCGATTGGTGGTGCATGGGGCGTACCTGGCTGTAATGCTGTTTCCACAGGCGGAGATTATGGGCGGCATGCCTGGATGGGTGGAAGCGGAAGGGCCGATGATCCCTAATGATTTGCAGGATTATCTGAACGGCGCAACCCTGTTGAAAAACCGCGAGGATCTGTATTTGAAAGGCCCTCTGGATCGTGTCGAGTTCTACCAATACTCACCTTCATACGCCCTGGCATTTACCGTCTTTTTATATTTTTCCCCTCTTATCGTTGTTGTGATCCATACCATGTTGCATTTTGTGTGTTATGGTCTGCTGTATATCAAATGGAGACAAATTTTCGGGCAATTGGGGTTAAAATCCGCTGCACAAATGTTGATCTGGGTATTGCCGGTTTGGCTGTTATTTTCGGCATTTTGGGCTGATTTGAGCTATCTCAATATCTATATCATTATGGCGTTATTGGGCACGTTACTGATCGATGCTGTTATCAATGAGAGACTTGGACAGTCTGTTTTATGGGCATCCATCATTCTTCAGGTCAAACCACAATGGGTATTTGCCATTGCAGTCCCGCTGTTTTTAGGACGCTACCGATTTTTCCTCAGGCTGTTCATTTTGACTTGTGTTGCCTCAATCGGCATTGTTGGTGTGACGCTATTACTTGTGGGTCCGGAATACGGATGGCAGCAATACGTCAACTACGTCCAGTTTTTGTCGAACATGCCGGGGAATTTTCCCTGGCGCGGACCAGAGTCGCCATTTTTGGGGTACAATCATTCTGTCAAACAAATCGTCGTTTACTTGTTCGGTGTTTCTTCAGGAAATTTGCTGTTAGCAGATGTCATTAAGGTCCTGTTGCTGGTCCCCTTGGGCATAGTGGGGGTGCGTCACCTTCTGAAACCCCTTTGTCGTGCTGGCAGGGATGTGCCAGTAGCCGGTCTCGATTGGGCGTTTGCTTTGTATTTGGGAGCTTTTATTTGGTTGGATATGGTTTGGGAACTTTCCCTTGGGATTGCCCTTTATCCCTATTTGTTGGGAACCATAGAATCACGTTCTGCTAAACTTTGGGTGCATATAGCGTTTTTGCCTTATGCTTTGCTTGATCTGTGGCAGGTAGGCAGTCTTATTTTTGGAGGGATGGATATCATTTTGCCGGGGGCGTACGTTGCAACCGATCCGAGTATTTATGTTCCATTAATTATAGCGATGATTTTGATGTTATATGCTTTGCTGGTGGCGCGTCTGCGGCGTCCCGTGCTGGAGCCACGCGTGGCAGGAGTGTGAGAGAGTGGAGCGTGAAACCTTTCTGAATCTGCCCACAGCAGAGGTCGCGCGCCTCGTGCGTGAGGCCGGCCCGAAGGTGTGCGTGTTTCCGATCAACGGGACGCGACGGTGGTTGATCTTGGAACATCCCGAAGCTGTGGCCGAGAATTTTGTCGAAGCGTATCTGAACCTCGCCGGACGCCGCCACGTGGAGCTTTATCAACTGTTCTTCGATCACGGCGTTGATACCTTACTCACCCCCGTTTTCGGCCCGGACATCCTGGCGCGTGGTGAAGGGTACGACGAATTGATTCGCGATGGGCTGTCCTGGTTTGCGCGAGGGCAGGACTTCCTGGACTTCTACGACGCTTACGACGTGCGAGTGCGCGTGTACGGCGACTACCGGCGCTATTTGGAACCGACGCCTTACGCCGAGGTCATTGATGACTGCGAAGCCATAGAGCAGCGCACCGCCTCGCACGCTCGATACCGGCTTTTCTTTGGGATATGCGCACACGATGCAGCGGAAACCGTGGCTGAAATTGGCGTACGCTTTCACCAGATGCATGGACGTTTGCCCGATAAGCGTGAAATCGTCGAGGCGTACTATGGGGAGTATGTCGCGCCGGTAGACTTCTTTATCGGTTTTGATAAGTTTGCTGCCTTCGATATGCCCCTGGTGGCGACCGGCAACGAGGATTTATACTTTACCGTTGCGCCATCTCCCTATCTTAACGCTCAGCAACTACGGAACATTCTATATGATCATCTGTACGCACGTCTCAGAGAGGAAAGTAGTTATACTGAACTAACAGAAGCAGATTGGGCTGTAATGCACCATTTTTATCAAGCCAATGCAGGAAACACATCAGGGATTGGGGCGTGTCATACCGGGAAGATTTGGTATCCATTGCCCCAAGTCAAGCTCCCGGATACTCTTGCCAATCAACACAAAGCCGGATGATCTATGAATCTACACGAAGAATGGGTTAAACTATTACAAGAAATTGGTCCAGGAAAGATGATGACCACAGCCTACGATACGGCGTGGATCGCGCGTCTGGTGGAGATCGGCGAACCGATTGGGCACTTAGCCCTGGAATGGTTACGTGAAAACCAATTGCCCGATGGTTCTTGGGGGGCGACACAGCCGTGTTATTATCATGACCGGGTTATTTGCACGCTGGCAGCCATCAATGCTCTGGCGCGACGCGCGCGTCCGAGTGACCGCGAGCGATTGCGCCGGGCAGAGGCGGCTTTGGCAACCATGACATCCCGGTTGCACGAAGATCCGGCGGGAGAAACCATTGGTTTTGAGCTTATTGTCCCCACTTTGCTTCAAGAGACGAAAGCCCTGGGAGCGCTCCATAGTGAAGGCATGGAAGTGTTGAAGTCATTGGCACCACTTCGGTCGGCTAAATTAGCATCGCTTCCTAACGGTATGATTAATCGTTTTGTGACGGTTGCGTTTTCGGCTGAAATGGCTGGTAATGATGGTAAAGATTCATTGGATATAGATAATTTACAAGAACAGGACGGTTCTATCAGTTACAGTCCATCGGCTACTGCTTATTTTACCTTATATGTGCGTAGACGAAACGCACATGCACTTACCTATCTGTATAGAGTAGCTGCTAATGGTATTGCGCCTAATGTGGCCCCATTCGATACCTTTGAGCCAGCATGGGTTTTATGGAATCTGAAATTAATAAGTGGGATAAGTGATGAAATTCTTCAATTATGCCAACCGCACCTGGATTTCTTGAAGAAAGAATGGGTAACTGGAAAGGGGATAGGTTTTGCGGCAAATTATGCGGCTAAAGATAGTGATGTAACCAGTCTAGTGTATGATGTCCTGTCCAGCTTTGGGATTTCTGTGGACTTAGATGCTGTTTTGCGATACGAGCAGCCGTTTTATTTCCGTTGTTATGATTTAGAATCTAATCCTTCGGTTAGCGCGAATATTCATGTGCTTGGAGCATTAAGACGTGCTGGTTTTGCGAAAATGCATACATCAGTTCAGAAGGTTTTGAATTTTCTCACACAGGTTCGGACTAATCATACATTTTGGTTTGATAAGTGGCAGGCTTCACCTTACTATGCCACTTCTCATGCGATTATAAGCTGTTCGGGCTATGCAGACGATGTCATTATCAATGCCGTTGACTGGATTCTGAAAACACAGAATCAAGATGGTTCTTGGGGATATTATATGTCGACGGCGGAGGAGACAGCTTATTGCCTTCAAGCCCTGGTCGTTCATCAACGTTATGGACACGAAGTGTCCTATGAAGCCTTGCGTAAAGGTTCTGAATGGCTCATACAACATAGCGAACCTCCCTACCCCCCACTGTGGATTGGTAAATGTTTATACTCCCCAGTTCTCGTTGTGCGTTCAGCAATTCTGAGCGCCTTACTTATGGTAAAATAGAACAACAATGAAACTTGAACGTCTGAATAGATTGTTAACAGTACCCTCAGTTGACCCAGAAGATGCCCGCCGTCGCAAGCTTCTAAATATCATATTGGCGGGGATGACTTTGTTGGTTTTGGCCGCTTTGATAGGCGTCCTGATTGCGAACATTATGGGTTATCAAGGGGATTTAGAAGCTATTTTTATAGCAATTCTCGTGGGACTAGTGGGTTTTTCACTAATTTACTTGATCAATCGTTATGGATCAGGATTGGTTGCCAGCACGATTTTCCTGTTACTCTTGACTGTTATTCTTGCTTTTGCAGATGATCCCTATCAAGTCGCAGAAGGGCGTTCGCTTTTCCTTTTCACCATCCCCATTCTTATGTCCAGCGTCATCCTGCGTCCGTGGGCCAGTTTTGCAGTTGCTGGACTTTGCGGTATAGTTGTCAGCATCGTAACAGCTAGTTTGCCTCTTGATGTTCCTTTTGTGCCCCCTATCCCTACCATCCTTGGCTTTTTCGCTGTTGCCTTTGTCTCCTGGCTCTCCGCCCGCAGCCTGGAAAGTGCCCTCGTTGATCTGCGCATCCTCAATATCGGCCTCGAAGACCGCGTGCGTGAGCGCACCTACGAATTGCAGCAAGCCAACGAACAACTCGTCCTCGCCTATGAAAAACTCCAAGAACTGGACCGGCTCAAGTCGCGCTTTCTCTCCATCGTCTCGCACGAACTGCGCACGCCCCTCAGCGCGATCCAGGGATTTACGGAAATGCTCCAGACGGAGGTCTATGGCCCGCTCTCTCAAAAGCAACGCGGCGCGCTCGAGCGCATTATCGCCAACGACGAACGCCTGCTCAACCTCGTCAACGACTTGCTCGACCAGGCGCGTATGGAAGCAGGCCAACTCTCCCTGACCTTTGAGCCTTTTACGCTCAAAGACTTGGTCGACGATATGGAATCCACGGTGCGGGTGCTGGTGGAATCGAAGAAGCTGTATCTCAAGGTTCACGTTTCTCCCGCAGTTCCCGCTACGCTTGAGGGCGATCGCAAACGGTTGAATCAGATTCTCGTCAATCTCATCAACAACGCGCTGAAATTTACCCAGAAAGGGGGCGTCAGCGTTCACTTTTATCGTCCAGATGAGGAGCATTGGGCCATCGACGTCGCGGATACCGGACCGGGCATTGAACCAGAAATCCAAAGCTCCATCTTTGAGCCTTTCCAGCAGGGTGACATCTCGGCAACGCGAGAGCATAAAGGCTTTGGACTGGGACTTTCCATTGTGAAACAATTGGCTACACTTATGGGAGGGAATGTGAGCGTTATCAGCGAGGTGGGATTTGGCAGCACGTTCACAGTCAAGATCCCGATTGTCCCACCGAAAGACACGGCCAACCAGCATAGGCAGGAGGCATTGCATGAATGAAAAATTTGCTTTGATCATTGAAGATGAAGAGGATTTAGCGACGATTTTTTCTGAGGCGCTCAAAGCGGGCGGCTTTAAGACTGAGATCATCTACGATGGACTTGTTGCTCAGCAGCGACTGGCCGAGGTCTGTCCCGATGTGGTCGTTTTGGATCTCAATCTCCCGCACGTTGATGGCAACCAGCTTCTGAATCAAATCCGCGATGACGAGCGGCTGGAAAAAACGCGCGTCCTGGTCGCCACTGCTGATGCGGGTATGGCGGATATGCTTGATCGTGAGGCCGATCTCGTCCTGCTCAAACCGATCAGTTTCATCCAACTGCGTATGATGGCCGAACGCATGGGTGTGGCAGAGGAGTAAGCCGGGTCGCAAGAGTCTAGTGGGCTTGACACTCGCATCAAACCCAGTACAATATTTCTAATTGAATAGTTCTGAGCTGAGTGCCCGTACCCCCGGATGGGACGGGCTAAGAGCGAAGCCGGTGGCGCGTGTGTTTCACGCGGAGTCCGGCGCTGACGCGCAACTGTAAGTGGTAGAGCCGTTACAGGTTATCCACAAGCCAGGTCGCCTGCTCAGCTTGTTATGGCTACACCCTCGCGACAAGGGGTGAGACCGGACAGTATAGTGTGCGACCACAGTGTGCTACCGGAGAATCGTTGATCCCTTGCCCGCGAGGCAAGGGATTTTTTGTTGGTAGCACATTCTATAGAAGCGGAGGTTATGATGAAGAGATTGGGATTGGTGTTATTGGTAATCGGCTTGGTATTGACCTGGGCTGTGCCGGCAGTGGCGGCCAGCTACCCGCAAGACGAGGCCGCATTGGCTTGGCTGCGCGGCTTTCAACAGACGGATGGCGGTTTCACGAACGGTTATGCTGACGGTTCGGACCTGGGTGCGACGACTGAGGTGATGTTAGCCGTCGCAGCAGCCGGGCAGGACTGTAGCTCGTGGCTTTCGTCTGCGGGGAATTCGCCGCTGGATTATCTGGTGACACACGTGAAACAAGGCGCTGTGAAAGATGCCGCCGGATTGAGCCGGACGGTTCTCGCCGCCGTAGCGACAGGCCAGGATCCGCGCAATTTCGGCGGGAAGAACCTGGTGCAGGCGTTGTTGGCGGTCCAGGACAAGGACACCAACCGCTTCGGGGATTCGCTGTATGCCCACGCTTATGCGATGCTGGCCCTCCACAATGCTGGGGAACCCGTCCCGCAGAGTGCCATCGACTTGCTCAAGTCGCAGATCGCCGATGATGGTGCCTGGTCGCTCTTCGGCGGGCCGACACCCGGTTTGGCGGACACGAACACTACCGCGCTGGCGATGCAGGCGTTGGTCGCTGTGGGAGAACCAGGGACTGCTCATAGTGCGCTTGCCTATTTCCAGCGGATGCAGAACGTCGACGGCGGTTTCCCGTACCAGAAGCCTTCAGCGTGGGGCACCGATACCGATGCAAACTCCACGGCCGTCGTGGTGCAGGCACTCTACGCACTGGATGAGCCAATGGGCAATTGGGCTGCCTCCGGCACCGATCCCGTGGGCGCGCTCCTGGCGCTTTGGGATGCTTCCAGCGGCGGCTATTACTGGCAGGCCGCCGTACCCTTCGCCAACATTATGGCCTCCGCGCAGGCTGTCCAGGCCGTCGAGGGGATGGACCTGGTCAGCGTGGCGGTCGTTGGCGCGTCGCGTGCGCCGCAGGCGGTTGCGGCTGCTGTGCCGTCCGATGTCCCGTTGTTGCCGGCGACAGGCGGATTTATGGTGCCAGGTAGTGCGCTGATCTTCGCAGGGCTGCTGATGATGGGCGTGGGATTGGTGCTGAAAAAAGCGGTAGACGGCAGACGGTAAACGGTAGACAGTAGACAGGGAGAAAGAGATGCGGGAAGCGAGGGGCAAGAGACGAAGCAGAAGAGAGACCGGTAAGCGATCAGTGGTTGGCTTATTGTTCCTGTGCCTGCTGCTCTTGGCAACACCGCGACGTGTGGGCGCGCAGGAAGTCGGAACGAATCGCGCGGGGCTGATCGTCGTCCACGGGGATGGGCGCGTGTTGACGCGCTGTGTCACCTTCACCGAAGACCAGATCTCCGGCGTAGCACTTCTGCAACGCTCCGGCCTGACAATAGATGCCAATAGCGGTCCTATGGGATCGGCGGTCTGCACGATCAACAGTGAAGGCTGTCCCGCCAACGACTGCTTCTGCCAGTGCAAGGGCACGCCCTGTACCTACTGGAACTACTTCCACCGCAACGGGGACGGCTCGTGGGCCTACTCTGGCATGGGTGCCGCCACGTGGACGGTGGGTGATGGCGATATCGACGGCTGGGTGTGGGGAGACGGTTCCGCTCCCCCGCCCGCCCTCGCTCTCGATACAATTTGCGACGCAGAGCCCGTGCTCGTCGAACCAGAGGTGCCGCCTACGACCGCGCCAACCGCAACGCCACTCCCGCCCGAAACACCGATTCCCACACCTACAGCCCCGCTTACAATGGCTGCAACCTTGACCGTCACGGCGACAGCGACCGCTGTCACTCTTCCAACTTCTACGCCGGTGTCGTCGCCAACGCCTACAGCTTCCTTCACACCCGCACCAACGGCGACCACCGCGCCACCCTCCCTCACTCTATCCCCTTCATCTATGCCTGCCACCTACTCCATTTCTTTTCCCGCTGTGGTTTCTCCTAAGGTTTCTTCTTATCGTGCGCCAAGCCCGCTTCTCCAATATCTTCCCTACGCGCTGATCTTGATCTGCATCGTTGGCCTCGCGTTGCTCAAACGAAAGCGGTAGAGCGATGCGCCGTTTCTTGCGCGTATTGATCTATGCGCTAACCGCCGCCATTGGGCTGCTGGCTTTCTTGTATCCTGTCATGACGGCCGGCCAAGCGGCGAACACGCCACTGCTACTCGCCTTCGTCGTAGGCCTGAGCTTCGTCGCGCTGTTGCTCGAAGTGCAGGGCGATGCGACGAACGCCAAATTCGTCGCGCTGCTGGGCATTCTCACAGCGATAAATGCCGCGCTGCGCTTTGCCGAGGTCGCCATCCCCGGACCGGGCGGCTTCAGCCCGATTTTCTTCCTCATCATCGTGACCGGCTACGTGTACGGCGGGCGCTTTGGCTTTTTGCTCGGCGCGTTGACGTTGCTCGTTTCGGCACTGATTACCGGCGGCGTGGGACCTTGGCTGCCTTATCAAATCCTCACAGCTGGATGGGTAGGGCTTTCTTCACCGCTGTTGCGTCCACTGGTTCGCTGGTTGCGTGTCGAAGGGCGCTGGCTTGAGGTCGCGCTGCTGGCGTTGTTTGGATTGGGCTGGGGGGTGCTTTATGGCGCACTGCTGAATTTGTCCTCGTGGGCCTTTATCGTTGGGCCTGGCGCACCGATGCCGGCGACACTCCGTGAGACGCTCCGCCAGTACGTTACCTTTTACGCGACGACCTCCCTGGTGTGGGACCTGGCTCGCGGATTCGGCAACGTCGCGCTGACCCTGGCCTTCGGCGCGCCAACGTTGCGCTTGCTGCGGCGTTTCCACAAACGTTTCAGCTTTGCGTATCAGCCACAGGAGGCATAAGCGATGCTTCACGCCGCCGCTTGGCTTGCCTGGCTCAGCGCCGCGTTGATCGTCGTCTCGACGACGCGCAATCCACTGTATCTCACGCTGGCGATTGCTGCGTTTATGACGACAGCACACATCCTCCGTCGGCCTGGGGAGATGTATGCCGCGCCTCTCGCGCCGGGACGCTTCGCGCTCTACGTGATCCCGCTCGCGGCGCTCATCACCGCGCTGCTTTCCCGTGTGGGGGATACCGTCCTGCTCGCCATCCCTACGACGTGGCCCATCATCGGCGGGCCGATCACCGCCGAAGCGCTGGTCTATGGTGCGCTCAACGGCCTGGTGCTGACGGCGCTTTTCACCGCGTTCGCTGTGCTCAATCTTGCCGTGCCCGTCCGCGATCTGATCCGTTTCATCCCCCGTGCCTTCTACCCGGTCGCCGTCGTCGCCTCCATCGCAGTGACCTTCGCGCCGGCCACTTTGCGGCAAATGCAGCAGATCCGCGAAGCACAGGCCATCCGCGGGCACCGGATGCGGCGGCTGCGCGACTGGCTGCCGCTGTTCATGCCGCTGCTCACCGGTGGGCTGGAACGCGCGCTGCAGCTAGCCGAGGCTATGGCGTCACGTGGTTTCGCCAGTGAAAGCCGAACAGCACGCTCAATCCGCGCGCAGGCAGTCTCTGTCGTGGGGTTGCTCGCCGTCCTGAGCGGCGGACTGTTGATCGCGTGGCAGCAGGTGTTCTGGGGAGCATTGCTCATCGTCGCCGGCAGCGCCGCGATTGTAGGCATGCTCTGGTTGACCGGACGCAGCATCCCGCACACGACCTACCGGCGTGCGTCCTGGGGCTTCCGGGAATGGCTCGTGACCGGCGGCGCGCTCCTAGCCGTGGCGGCATTCTTGTTTTTGGGAGGGGCGACGCGGGCCTACAATCCCTATCCTGCCTTGACGTGGCCTGCTTTCGACACACTGTCGGGGACGGCGCTGCTCGGCTTCCTGCTCCCAGCGTTGGTGATCGGAGGGCGTGATGATCCGCTTTGAGCACGTGACGTACACCTACCCCGACGCCACGTGCTCCGCACTGCGCGACATGAGCCTATCCATTTCTGACGGCGCGTTCGCCTTGGTGATGGGGAGTTCCGGTGCGGGCAAATCCACGTTGTTGCGTTGCCTCAACGGGCTGGTCCCGCACTTCAGCGGCGGGACGTTGACCGGGCGCGTCACGGTGGATGGCCTCGATCCGGTCGCCGCCGCGCCGAGGGGAATGAGCCAGGTCGTTGGCTTTGTGTTCCAGGACCCGGAAACGCAGTTTGTGTTGGATCGCGTGGAAGACGAAATCGCTTTCGCGTTGGAAAATGCCGCCATCCCGCCGGAAGAGATGCGTTCACGCGTCGCTGAAGTCCTCGATCTGCTGAATCTGACGCCACTGCGCCGCCGCAAGCTAGACACGCTCTCCGGCGGCGAGAAACAGCGCGTCGCCCTTGCTTCGGCGTTGGCGCTGCGCCCGCGCGTGCTGGCCCTCGACGAACCCACCTCGCAACTCGACCCGCAGTCGGCGGAGGAACTGCTGGACGCGCTCGTCCGGCTGAACAAGGACCTGGGGCTGACGGTGGTATTGGTGGAACATCGCCTGGAGCGCATCCTGCCCTTCGTGGATCAGGTGATTTATCTGCCCGATGGCGATGCGCCCGTTATCAGCGGCGCTCCCCGCGACATTTTGCCGCACGTCCTATTGCTGCCGCCCTTGCAGGCTCTGGCGCAGGCGCTCGGTTGGTCGCCGCTGCCGCTTACGATCGAAGAAGGATTAGCGTTTAGCCGTCAGCGATCAGCGGTCAGCAATCAGCGTTCAGCGATGGTTGCTGCGAAAAATGATGGGCCAGCAATTCATCCTATCGTCGAAGCACGTAACGTAGAAGTGGCTTATGACCCCACGACGGTGTTGCAGGGGCTGGATTTGGCACTTTATCCGGGAGAAATCGTCGCGTTGTTGGGGCGCAATGGCGCGGGGAAAACAACGCTGCTCAAGAGCCTCGTTGGGCTGTTGCGCCCGCGGCGCGGGGATGTGCTGGTAGAAGGGCGTAGCATCGCCAAAAGCGACGTCGCCGATGTATGCCGCCGGGTTGGGTATCTGCCGCAGGACCCCAACGCGCTGCTCTTCGCCGATACGGTGTTGGATGAACTGCACATCACGCTACGCAATCACGGCATCGCGCCGGAAGACGCGCCTATCCCGCCGGAGATGTTGCTCGCACGCCTGGGATTAGCAGACAAGGCACAACGCTATCCCCGCGATCTCAGCGTGGGGGAGCGGCAGCGCGTCGCCTTGGGCGCGATTATGGTCACGCAGCCGCGTGCGCTTCTGCTGGATGAACCCACGCGCGGGCTGGACTATCACGCCAAAGCGCAGTTGCTCGACCTTTTGCGCATCTGGCGTGCGGAAGGGCTGGCGATCCTTCTCGTCACGCATGATGTCGAACTGGTCGCAGAGGCCGCCGACCGCGTGGTGGTGATGGATCAGGGGGAAATCGTCGCCCAGGGGAATCCCGCCGAGGTGCTGCGCGCGTCGCCCACGTTCACGCCGCAGATCGCGCACCTGTTCCCGGAGAGCGATTGGCTTACTGTGGAGGATGCGCGGGCGGGGCTGGAAGCTGGATGCTAGAAGCTCGATACTCGATGCTAGTTGCCTGAATGTGCTTTCCGCGGTTCAATGCCATCTTCCTGACACATATCCAGAAAAACCTTTAACGAGATTTCCCCTTCTTTACGCAGACCGTCAATGTCTTTTGCGTAAAAGTCAGCACCGCCATTGAGGCCGACAAATTCACCGCGAAACATATCAAAGTTTGGACCATATTGAATGACGGCTCGATAACCATTGATTTCCATAGTATTTATCATGGTTCTACTCCGTGATACTTCAACCATTTCATGTTCAGTGTCTTTTGATGATTGCCTTTCTATATAACACTGTGTCGAGTGGTGAGGCAGCAATAACTTAGGATCTATGCAATGACGATGCTTTTCCACCGCAGAGGTCGCCGAGTACGCAGAGAAAACACAAAAACTCTGCGCTCTCCGCGTGCTCTGCGGTAAAATGGCACTCGTTTGCGTAATTTCCGAACTATATAAGTGCTGCCCGATACACCTCGCGCAGCGGCACGCCGTGTTCCTCCGCCAGACGACGGCAATCCTCATACTCCGGCGCGCGCTTGGTCGTGCCGTCGGGCAGTTCTGCCACTTTGACGTGAACCGGGCCGTAGGGCGTGTCCACGTGCTCGATGACGCGCGGCAAGGCGTGGCGGGCCACGGTCTGCTCGCGGACACCCAGCGTGGTGGTCTCCTTAAACAGGATAGCCGTCATCGCCTGCACATCGTCGGGACGGCAGAGGACGCGCAGCAGCGTGGCGGGGCGGTTCTTCTTCATCTGGATGGGCGCAAGGTAGACGTCCAGCGCGCCGGCCTCGAACAGTTTCCCCATCACGTACTCGTAGATTTCCGGGTTGAGGTCGTCGATGTTGGTTTCCAGGACGGAGAGGGTGGTGATTGGTGATTGGTGATTGGTGATTGGGAGATTGGGGGTGTGGGAGTGCTCGTGCTCATGCTCGTGGTGATGCGGATGGTCATGGTCGTGCGGGTGGTCGTGAGCATAGCCTTGGCTGTGTTCGTGGTCATGAGGATGATCATGATCGTGTTCATGGTCGTGCGGGTGCTCGTGGTCGTGCGGGTGCGGATGGGGATGATGGTGCTGCGGCGTTTTGGGCTTTTGGGCGGGCGTGGATTCGCCGATGAGCAGCCGGATGACGTTGGGGATCGGCAAGTCGCGCGAGCCTGCGCCGTAGCCGAGCGCTTCCAATGTCATCGCCGGGATGGGGCCGAACGACGCCGCCAGCGACGTGAGCAGCGCGGCCCCGGTCGGCGTGACGGTCTCCATCTCCAGCGGCGAACCGACGACGGGCGCGCCTTTGAGCAATGCGACAGTCGCAGGCGCGGGCAGCGGAATCTGCCCGTGGGCGCCACGGATAAAGCCCCGTCCGAGCGGAATGGGCGACACCACCACCTGCTCCACGCCGAGTGCATCCAGTCCCACCAGCGCGCCGACGACGTCCACGATGGTATCCACGCCGCCCAATTCGTGCAGGTGAACGTCCGCCATCGTCGTTCCGTGGATGTTCGCCTCGGCCTCGCCCATCCGGCGGAAGATGGCGACGGCGTGCTCTTTGATCTCCGGCGCGAGGTCGCTCTCCATCACGATGGCTTCGATGTCCGCCAGATGGCGCTCCGGCACATCGTCGGGGACAATCACATCGACTTTCGTCGCGGCGAAAGCGTTCTTGGCGACGCGACGCGCTTGCAGATCAAAATCAGCCAGATGCAGCGCATCCAATCGTTCGCGCAGGTTTTCCAGCGGCAGCCCTGCGTCGACCAACGCGCCCAAAATCATATCGCCGCTCGCTCCGGCGATGCAGTCAAAGTATGCGATTTTCATAAATTTTTCTCCTCAAGCATGTTCCATGATTTCCGTCAGCAGATTAAGCGGATTGAGCAGATTTTAAATATGCCAACCAGAAAATCTGCTTCATCTGCTCAATCCGCTGACAGAAAATAGCTACGGTTATCCACGCCGCAAGATGTAGTGCGCGAAGACCGCCGCGCCGTAACCATTGTCGATGTTGACGACGGCGACGCCTGACGCGCACGAGTTGAGCATCGTGAGCAGCGGCGCGAGGCCGTGGAAGTTGGCCCCGTACCCCACGCTCGTCGGCACGGCGACGACCGGGCTGGCGACCAACCCGGCGACGACGCTCGCCAGCGCCCCCTCCATCCCCGCCACGGCGATGACGACGTCCGCCGCGAGCAAGCGATCCAGTTCGCCGAGCAAGCGGTGCAACCCCGCGACGCCTACGTCGTAGGCACGCTCCACGCGATTTCCGAGGAATTCCAACGTCTGCGCGGCCTCTTCCACCACCGGCAAATCCGACGTTCCGCCGCAGACGACCATTGCGTAAGGCGCATCGTCCGGCAGAGGCGCACGCGGTGTTCGTTCCAGCTTGATCAGGCGTGAGGTCGGATCGTAGTGCGCCTCTGGCAATTGCGCCTGGATGAAGGCTGCCATCTCCGGCGGCACGCGCGTCCCCAACACGCGGTCATGATGCTGCCACATCCGCGTAAGGATCGCCGCCGATTGTTCCGGCGTTTTGGTCTCACAGTACACCGTCTCCGGCATGCCCTGGCGCAGCCCGCGATGCAGGTCCAGCCGCGCGAAGTCGCCCAGGTCGTCGTAGGGCAATGCGCGCAGGCGCTCCAGCGCTTGTTCTACGTTCACATTGCCGGCTTGCACATCTGCCAGCAGGTCGCGTATTCTACTCTCGTCCATCTTTGCCAATCACCTCGTTCATACTCCCGGAGCGGAATCCGACCAAATCCAACGCGACGTAGGCGTAACCGAGCGCCTTGAGCGCTGCGACGATGTGTTCCCGGTGGGTCAAAATCACGTCGAAGTCGGCTTGCGCGACCTCGATGCGCGCTACATCCCCGTGATGGCGCACGCGATATTGGCGCAGGCCCAGGTCACGCAGCACGCCCTCCGCCCGGCCAATCTGCGTGAGTTTGGCCGCGGTGATCGGATCGCCGTAGGGGATGCGCGACGCCAGGCACGCCGAAGAAGGCTTGTCCCAGTTGGGCAACCCCAGTTCGCGGGCCAGCGCGCGGATGTCGGCCTTGGTGAAGCCGGCCTCTTGCAGCGGACTGCGCATCCCATACTCGCGGGCCGCCCGCGCGCCGGGGCGGTAGTCGCCGGTGTCGTCGGCGTTCGAGCCGTCAATCACATAATTGTAGCCCTCTTGCTGTGCGTACTCGACCAACTGCTGGCACACCGAGGCTTTGCAGAAGTAACAACGGTCGGGCGTGTTCGCCAGGAAACGTTCGTCTTCCATCTCGTGCTTGTCGAAGACGACATACCGTGCGCCGATTTCCCGCGCGATAGCTTCCGCCTCGGCCAATTCGTAATCCGGCAGCGTCGGCGAGACCGCCGTCACCGCCAGAGAGCGCGCGCCCAAGACATCGTAGGCGAGTTTGAGCAGCAGCGTGCTATCGACGCCGCCGGAGTAGGCCACGAGCACGCTTTCCATATCCAGTAAAATCTGTTTTACCCGTTCAACTTTATCGTTCATCCTTATCTTGTCCTTTACAATGAAAAAGGGCAACCGGTATGGGTAGCCCTTTCAGCAACGTTATTGGAGGTGATTATCACATAAAACCTGTCATTAGGCAAGAGCGTGGACAGCCGACAACGAATTGAAAACGAATAAACGAATGTGTGAATGCCCTTGAGGAAGTCCGAGGGCAGCGCGAGTTTGATTTGTGACCGGCAGGTGATTTGAAGTTTCATGCGATCACAGTAAACTCATCTGGAACAGACTCAGTAGATCGAAATTAAGCAGGCGCCAGACTACAAAAGTCTCACGAGGCGCCTGGTTGAGCAAATATCTGCGCTGAACCATAGGTTTACAAGATGCAGTACGTGCTGAGACTTTTGTAGTCTTGACTTCAAAGGACAAATGATGATGACACAAAACAGTACAATCTCCGGCGCGCAGGCGCTGGCCCAGGGCGCGATCGATGCAGGCGTGACGCTGGTCACGGGGTATCCCGGCGCGCCGGTTACGGCGGTGGTCGATCATATTCTGCGCCTGACCGTGCCCGAAGCCGTCCACGTGGCGTGGAACAGCAACGAGAAAGTCGCCATCGAGATGGCCTTCGGCGCTGCGGTGGGCGGGATGCGCGCCCTGCTGTGCGTCAAAAGCGTGGGGCTGAACGTGGCGCTCGATCCGCTGATGGCGTTCAACTTGAGCGGCTGTAACGCCGGGTTGGTGCTCCTCGTGGGCGACGATCCCGGCGGATGGGGATCGCAGAACGAGCAAGACAGCCGGGGCGTTGCCTGGCTGGCGGAACTGCCCTTGCTGGAACCGACGAGGGCGGCCGAAGCGCAAGCCGTTATGCGCGAGGCATTCCGGCTCTCTGAAGAACACGGCCTGCCCGTGATCGTGCGCTTTACCCGCGCGTTGGCGTCGAGTCCTGTTGCTTCATTGCAGACTGCGCCTGCCCCGTCTCCGCCGCCGGTTTACCAACGCGAATTTATGCGGTGGGTCGTGCTGCCGGTCAACGTCGTGCCCTATCACCGGCGACTGTTGGGGAAACTGGATGTGGTGCGCGCGTGGTTCGAAGATTCGACGTTCAATGCTGTAGAAGGTACAGGCCCGTATGGCGTCGTCGCGGCCGGCGGCGTCTATCAAAAGCTGGTGGAGGCTCTCGGCGGAGAAGCGCCGCCTCAACTTCGCCTCCTGCGCTTAGGAACGCTTTTCCCGCTGCCGGAGCAGTGCGTCGTCGATTTTCTGAGGACGGTCAAGACGGTGTTGGTGCTGGAAGAGACTTCTCCGTGGATCGAAGACGCCACACGCGCCATCGCGCAGCAAGCGGGGATTACCACTGTTATCGCCGGGCGGCGCACCGGGCACATGCCGCCCGCCGGGGAGGTGTTCGCGCCGCACATCGCCGCGGCTTTGAACGCCTGGCTTCCTGCTCTGGCCTTGCCCACCGGCGGCGCGACGGAGCGCCCGCGCCCGAGTCGCGAAGCACTCTGCGAGAGCTGTCCCTACATCCCCACCGTCGAGGCGCTCCTGGCGGCGATGGATGCACACGGCGGGCGCGATGCTTTCATCGTCACCGGCGATCCCGGCTGCATGGTACGTGCGCAACTGCCGCCCTACACGCTGCTCGACGTCAAACACAGCCTGGGATCGAGCATCGGCCTCGCGGCAGGGCTGGCGGTGAGCCAGCAGCGCAGCGGTGCGGGAAAGCGCGTGATCGCGCTGGTGGGCGACTCCGGCGTCTTGCACTCTGGGTTGGCCGGATTGGTCGATGCAGTACACACCGGCGCGCCACTGACCATCATCATCCTCGACAACGGCACGACCGCACTCTCCGGCGGGCAACCGCATCCGGCGAGCGGCGTCGATGCGCGTCGCGCACCGCAACGGGCCGTGGACCTGGCAGCGTTGGTGCGGGCCTGCGGGGTCGAAGACGTATTTGTGGCGGACATCGACCGAGGCGATGACATCTGTCCGGCTGTCGAGGCTGGGCTACAGGCAGAGGGCGTTGCGGTAGTCATCGCGTGCGGGAAATGTCGACGCTGGGAATGAGATTCTTACCACTAATCTTCACGAATCCACACTAATTTTTCTATTCGTGAAGATTGGTGCAGATTCGTGGTTGATTTTTTATCTGAGGAGGATACAGCGATGAACGAGTGGAACTCAAAAATGCACGGGATTATCGATGGACACGTTCACATGGGGAGCATCGCGCAGGAGACGGCGCTGCTGGAGATTCTTGAGGCCACAGGCGTTGAGAAAATGGCGCTGGTTTCCATCCAAAATCCGGCCGCCGGGGCAGGACTCGCGCAATCGCTCTACATGAAAGCGCGCCACCCGGAGACGTTCTACGTCTTCGCGGGTCTCAACCACGCCGCGCAACTGACCGGCGGGCGGGTCGAAACGCCCAGTCTCGCGGCGCAGGTGGATGACTTTGTTGCGCTGGGCTGCGACGGGATCAAGATGATCGAAGGAAAGCCCACATCCCGCCAACACATGAACATCCCGGTGACGGACGCCTACTTTGCCGATTACTGGGCGCGCGTCGCCGAGGCGGATCTGCCGATTGTCTGGCACGTCAACGACCCGGAGGAGTTCTGGGATCCCGAGCGCATCCCCGGTTGGGCGAAAGAGCGCAATTGGGGCTATGGGCCGGACGATGTGCAGAAGGAGACGCTCTACGCCGAGGTCGACGAAGTGCTCGCCAGGCACCCGCGTCTCAGGATCATCTTCGCCCATTTCTATTTCCTGTCAGCCGATTTGGAACGGGCCGAGCGTTTTATGGATGCGCACCCTACCGTCTGCTTCGATCTCACGCCGGGCATCGAAATGCTCTACAACCTCTCGCGCGATCCTGCTGCCAGCCACGCGTTCTTCATTAAGTACGCCGACCGTATCATCTTCGGCACGGACATCGCCAGCGGTTTGACCGTGGAAGAAGGCCGCGTCCGCGCCGGTATCGTCTTTCGCTGGCTGGAAAGCGCGGATACGTTCCGCGTTCCCGAAACGGCGGATTTCTTGCTTGGGCCAGCGGAGGATGGTGTTATCCGTGGGATGGCGCTGCCGGATGACGTGTTGGCGAAAATCTACCGC
>JBNGDO010000072.1:0-7830 GCA_049975385.1 Anaerolineae bacterium
TGGGGTCCATGTCGGGGATGACGGTGGTGACGCCCAGGGCCGGGTTGAACATCGCGAAGATGTAGAGCAGCGCCAGGTCTACCTCGCCGGGCTGGATGCCGACAGAGTCCCGCAGAAGGGCGATCTGTGCCTGGAACATACCGTGCAGGTAGACCACGCCTTTGGGAATGCCGGTACTACCGGAGGTGAAGGCTACCGCCGCTTCGCTCTCGGTCGTCGTGGGTGCAGTGGGGAAGGGGTCGGTCCGCGTTGAGCGCAATCGTGCGAGCGTCGTGTCGGCTAGCGCGCGGAAATGACCGACGACGGCGCTGCGTTTGACGGTCGCAAACGGTTTGGGCACGAGCCGTCGCAGTGCGTGGATGATAGGGACGCCGATCAGCGTCGATGGCTCGGCCTCGGCAATGCACTGCAAGAGCGCTCTTCGTCCCATGCCGGGATCGACGAGCACAGGGACCGCGCCGATGCGTTCCAGTGCAAAGACCAGGGCGATCAGTTCGACGCCGGGGCGCACCATCAGGAGCACCCGGTCGCCCATACAGACGCCGAACTCGGTCAGGCCGTGGGCATAGCGGTCGCACTCGGCGTTGAGCTGGGCAAAGCTCAACTGCACCGTTTTGGCACGACCGGCTAAATCTCTCCCGGCAGGAAAGATGATGCCGGGTTGGTACGGATTCTGCGCCGCCATCTCCGCTAGTGCGCTGGCGACGTTGTACAGTTCTGGCATAGGACGCTCCTTAACATTCTGTAGACAGTAGACGGTAGACGGTAGACGGGAGGGGAAAAGGGGGGGGAGGGGGGCTACTGTCGTTGATTGATGGATTGGATGAGACGGAAGAGCATGCGGCTGACGGCTTCGGCGTCAGCCAGAAGTTCCTGGTTGTTGTTGAGATAGCCGAGGTCTTTTGCCAGGATGAAGTAGTACTTGACCTCTTCCAACGATGTTTCGGCAATGTTATAGAACCTGACCTTGTCCCCTTTTCCCAACCGTTTGAACCCTTCCGCAATATTGGCAGGCACAGAGACCGCCGCTCGTTGTAACTGCGAGGTCAACCCATAGCGCTCTTCGCCTGGAAATGCGCGGCAGATACGGTAAACCTCCAAAACCAGTTTGTGCGCGTGCTGCCACACCTCCAAATCCTGAAACCTCTCCGCCTTCCCCATATTCCCTCTCCTTTCCCCCCCCTGTCTACTGTCTACCGTCTACTGTCTACCAAAAATCCCTTCATCAACGGTAGGATGCGCTCGTGGGCGTCTTCGACGACGTAGTGACCGGCGCGGTCGAGGATGTGGACGTCGGCGTGGGGGAAACGGGCTTGCCACCCGGCGAGGAAGTCCTTGACGGTGAAGACGAAATCCTGCGCGCCCCAGAGGATGAGCATGGGATGATCGCGGAACAGGTGGAGCTTCGCGTCGATGGCGTCGATTGTGGCGCGGGTGAGATGATCAGCGTGTATGGGGATGTCCTGCACGAAGCGGTAGATGGCGATGCGGTTGCGCCAGGAATTGTACGGCGCGAGATAGCCCGCGCGTACTTGCGGCGTCATCCGCTTATGATTGACCATCCCCAGATAGACTGCCATTCCCGCAAAGGCGTTCAATCCGCGCAGCATTGTCTCGCCGACGACGGGGCTGCGGGCCAGCTTGAGCACCCAGGGCACGGCGGGCAGATAGAACGCGGATGTGTTGAAGAGCACGAAACGCCCGACGGTGTTCGGATGGCGTGTGGCATAGCCCATCCCTATCGCGCCGCCCCAGTCGTGCAGCACCAGCGTGATGTCGTGCAGGTCCAGGTGCGCGATGAGCGATTCCAGGTTGCGGATGTGCTGTTCGAGCGTGTACGGGTAGTCCTGCGGCTTGTCGGAGAGGCCGCACCCCACGTGGTCGGGGACGATAACACGGTGCGTCTGGGCGATCTCCGGGATGAGCGTGCGGTAGTAGAATGACCACGTCGGATTGCCATGCACCATCACCACCGGCGGCGCATCGCGCGGCCCCTCATCGAGGTAGTGCATCCTCACGCCGCCCAGGTCTAGCCAATGCGAAGCAAACGGATACAGTGATTGAAGATTTGTTGATTTTAGATTGATTGATTGTAGACTATCGCTCATTCTCTATTCGCTGATTCTTTGTCTCTTGTCATTACCATTGGATGCCCAACACGATGCTGTTGATCCCGCTGCCCACGCCGAAGAGCACGACCTTGTCGCCTTCATCGACGACGCCGTTATCGACGCCAATCGCCATCGAGATGGGCGCGGCGACCGAGGCCGTGTTCCCCAGGTACTGCAGCGTAGGATGGTCGATGTCCAGTGGGACGCCGAGTGCTTTCAGCCCGATCTTCCGCTGCGGTTCGCTGACCTGATGGGTGAACATCTTGTTGACCGCGCCATTCCGCCAGCCGGTCTCTTCCTGGAAAAACCGCCATGCCTCGGCGACGACTTTCGTCCCTTCGCTTAGCAGCAGGCTCGAATTAGTGCGCATCCATGTGCGTTGCGCGACACACAGTTGGTTGTGTTCGGTGTTGCTGTATGCCGTGCCACCGAGTATCTGTTTGCCAGTCTTGGACTTCGACTTGTGGCGCAGGATCATCGCTACCGACGCGGCGCCAAGTGTCAGCGAGGCCATATTGTCGCGGATGGTGGCTCTGGACGGTTTGTGGTTGAGCATATAGTCGATGGTTGCCATCTGCCCCTCCTTGGGGTCTTCGGCGGCAACCACGATTCCGGTGTCGATCTGCCCTAGCTCGATCATGTTGGCAATCGTCATCATCCCGTTGAGAAACCCCAGGCACGCATTGACGATGTCGAAGCTCATCGCCGAGTCACTGAGACCCACTTTATGATGGACGATGGTCGCCGTCGCCGGTTCGATGTAATCGCGGCAGACGGAGGCGTTGATGAGACATTGGATTTCGCTGCGGTCGATGCCGGCATTCGCGATGGCACGCTCGGCGGCCATCGCCGCACCATCCGACACTAAAACACCATCGTCCCACCAGCGGCGTTCCTTGATGCCGGTGAGGCGTTCGAGGTAACCAATCGGGATACTAAGGGCTTTGTAAACTGGCGCGATTTGCTCTTCCAGCCAGGTGCTCGTTACGACGTGGTCAGGGATGACATACCCCATACCTTCAATGCAGACGTTCTGATATAACATACTACTCCTCTTTGATGCTGTACGATATAGTCACAAACTCGATCCATTGTACTACGTTTTTGCCAGATGGTTAATGAATCTACTGACCCGAACGTATTTTGCTAAACTTCCTACGCTTATAACGGCAGCGGAATGGCTTAAGTTCTTTGTGTTCAGGTCAGTCATTTTCTCGAGATTTTCACTGTTTTTGCTTCTCTTCCACAAACTTCGTCGGATTCAGGTATCCCCATGCACCAGGCAGGGCGCGTGCCGGATCATCATCCCAGGTGTAGCCCACTCCAGTGACATGACCGTTGCATGTACCACGACCACCGGCGGAATCTGGCGCGAAGAGCGAACTGCCGTCGGCAAATGTGCGAATCTCCCAATGCAGATGGCTATTGAGGCCGCGATCGTGGATGGAAGCCAGAACCTGCCCGCGCGTCACTGCTTCTCCCTGAGCCACCTGTACTGAAGCCACGTGCCAGTAAACCGACCAGACGCTATCGCCATCCGGCAAAGTATGTGCGATGATGATAACGTAGCCGTCGAAGCCCATCAACGTTACTGATTCTACCACACCGTTGGCGACGGCGTAGACCGGCTCACCTGCGGCTTTGCCGAGGGAGACGCCCCCACGTTTGTTCAGCGCGAGCCAGTCTTCTCCGGCATGGTAAAGTCGGCTGAAGGGGACGTGTCCCCCATCGAGGTTGACAAAGCACTTACCGGCATTGCCCAGTGCCGGATTCTGCGCGCCGAAACGCGTGTCGACGAATGGCAGGCCAGAGTGGTTTGGGGTGAGTGCGCCGAAACGCACCGGATCCAGAGGGAAATCGAAAGCGTCTGCGATTGTGCCAGCCTCGGGGGTAGGCAACGGGGTTGGCGCAAGGCCCGGCGACGCCGCGCGTCCCTGGTAACGCCACACGACAGAGGCTATCACCCAGATAGCCACAGCCCCAACGACCAAACCGCCCAACCACCAGCATTTCTTCACGCGTTCGGCTTACAAATTCCTTCCTACCGCATATCCCGCTTTCGTCGCGGCGAAGACGTTGCCGGGAGCAAAGGCGTCGCCGATGTTGTGCAGTTCCGGTGCGGCGTGCAGGCGGACGCAGTCCTCATACAGCGCGTCATCGGAGCGGAAGCCGGTCGCCAGCACAACCAAATCGGCAGGAAGGAGAAGGTCCTGCATTTCCTGTTTGATGGGGCGCGCCAGCGGATTCTTGACGTTTTCTGGCAGGACGACTTGCCACGTTACGTGAGGATCGGGCACGGTGGGCGACACATTGCGGGTGACGGTCACGTTGCCTGGCCCAATGCGGCGCACCCGCGCGCAGTTCATCAGCTTGACGCCTTTGCGCTCCAGGTAGTGGATGAGGTATCCCCGGTTGGCGGTGCAGGCATCCTTCATCAAATAGGGCAACATTTCCACCACGGTCACCTGCTTGCCCAGTTCGTAGGCCAGGAAGTAGGCTGCCTCGCACCCCACCTCCCCACCGCCGATGACGATGACTTGTTCGGCTTCGGTGGCTTTGTCCGGGCGATTGAATAACTCGACTGCGTGGATGACGTTTGGCAAGTTGACACCCTCGATGCGCGGTGTGATGGGCTTTCCACCGGTACAGGTGACGATTACGTCGAAGCCTTCCTCTTTGAGCGCCTCCGCCGTTACGTCGACGCCGAAGCGTGTGATGAGCGCGTGATGCTCAGCGGTCTGTGCGAGCACCGTTTCCAGGTAGGCGATGTAGTTGGCGATGTCGAATTTGATGCGAGCCACCGAACCGGGGCGCAGCGTTCCACCGGCGTGTTCGGCCTTGTCGAAGAGTGTGACTGTGTGCCCGCGTTCGGCGGCGGTGCACGCGCAGACGATGCCCGCCGGTCCTGCCCCCACCACGGCGATCTTCTTGGGGATGGCAGCGGGTGGGAGGATTTCGCTGTAGACATCCTCCAGCCCCGTGCGCGGGTTGACGGCGCATTGCGGATGCCCGCCCTTGATGAACTCGTTGAGGCACGCTTCCTGGTCGCCGATGCAGGGGCGAATTTCCGCGACGCGCCCGGCGTAGACCTTGCGTGGCCAATCGGGGTCGGCGAGGAGCGGGCGCGCGAGCATGACCATATCGCACTGCCCCTCGCGCAGGGCGCGCTCCGCCAGGTCGGGGTAGCCGAGTTTGCCCACGGCGACGATGGGGACGTCCAGACCGGTGTTGGCCTTGACATTGTGTTCGGCGAAGTGTTCTTTCACCAATTGGGCTACGGGCAGATAACAGCCCGGCGGCATCGGGCCGGGGGGGGTGGGGCAGCCACCAGTTTTCGTAGCATCCCAAATCCACGTCGAACATATCCACGCCCGCCGCGACCAGGTTGCGCATATAGTCCAGTGTCATTTCCACCGTGCGCTCGTTTTGGAAGCGTTTGAGCGGATACACCGACGTCATCCGCGCGCCGTAGGTCGCTTTCAGCGCCAGCGATAGGTCGATGCGGTACATCACCGGGAAACCCGGCCCGCAGCGCGCGCGGACTTCCCGCACGCTTTCGATACCGAACGCCTGCCAGTCGCCGAAGCGGCTCAACTTGCGGCGATTGAAGGCCGGGTTGGACATCTGTTCCAGCAGGTAGCCCTCGTGCCCGTGAAGGTAGACGCCGTCGATGGTCAGCGCCTTCGCGTCGGCGGCGGCTTGCCCGGTCGCGGCGACGATGCGGCGACATTCGCCGTCGGTCAAGGGACGGCAGGGGATCATCGGGATGTAGAAACTCGGGTTCCACGAGGCGGAGACGGGCATTTTCAGCTTTTTGAGAAGACACTCCGGCGAGCCGACGCGCCCCAGGCCCGAGGTGAGTTGGATAAAGAAGCGTGCGCTGTGGGCGTGGACGGCCTCGGCGATGCCGCGCCAGCCGGCATAGACGGTGCGCGACCGGTCGATGCGCGGGAGCACGCTCAACTGCCCCGGCTCGGTGATTGACGGGTCGAGGTCGGCGTTCACCGGCACCAGCCCGGAAGTGATGAGGCCCACGCCGCCCTTCGCCCGCGCCGCAAAGTAGGCGATCATTTTTGCCCCGGGCCGGCCGGTTTCGTCGGCCATGCACACATTGCCCATCGGCCCCATCACGATGCGGTTCTTGAGCTTAAGACGGTTCACCTGGATGGGACTGAACAGCGCGGTGTAGGGATAAAGGCCGCCCCGCCCGTCTGCATGCGGCGTCATCCGGCCGTCCTGTATCCGTTTTTCGTCCTCGAACCAGTTGCCGAATCCCTCAACGAGAGCGTGCAGAAAGGTTTCGTTGTCCATACAATCTCCGTCTACGAATGGCGAATGTCAAACAAGACTAGCGTCTGTTCTCTTTCGTCCTAACCAGCAAAACGCCGCTTAAAATCAACCCCAGGCTGATCAGCAGCCCGGCGTGGATGTGTTCGCCCAAAATTAACGCCCCCAGGATCAGGCCGTTGATGGGGACAATGTACGTGACCGTCGTGGTGAAGGTCGCGTTGGTGCGTTGCAGCAAAGTGTAGTAAATGGCGTAAGCGATGACCGTTCCCAAAAGCGCGAGCGTGGCCCAACTGCCGACGGCCGTCCAAGAGGGCGACAAGTCGAAAGGCCGTTCGATGAGCAGGCTTAGCGGCAGGATGTAGACGAAGCCCATCGTGAACTGCCCGGCGGCGGAGATGAGCGGTGGCTCGCCGTGCAGGCGCTCGCGGGCGAAGATGGTCGCCAGCGCGTAAGACACCGACGAGCCGACGATGGCAAGTTGCCCCCACACGGAGGCTTGCAGTCCACCGCGCAATTCGGGCCACATCAGCAACCCCACGCCGATAAAGCCCAGGAGGGTGCCGAGCACTTTCTTTGTCGTGAAGCGGTCATCGCGTGTGAGGAAGTGGGCCAGAATGATGGTGAAAATCGGCGTGGTGGATTGCAGCAAAGCGGCCAATCCACTGGGGATGTATTGTTCGCCCCACGAGATGAGCGTGAAGGGCAGCGCGCCGTTGAGCAGGCCCGTGACGGCGTAAATGCCCCACAGACGCCGCTCGCGGGGGATTTTCTCGCCGCGCAATCGTAAGAAGGCCCACATGGCGAGAGAAGCCAGGCCCAAACGCCCGGCGACCAACGTCATCGGTGGCACTTCGCCCACGACGATTTTGATGAAGAGGAACGATGTCCCCCAGATAGTGCCGAGGATGAATAAAAGCAGCAGATTCATGATGGCGTCCTGGTTCGTGTGGGTTTGGCGCTTGCCAACGCAATGCCAATCAAAATGAGCGCACCACCGATCAGCGTGCTGAACGTTGGTGGCTCGCGCAAGACGATCCATGCCAGCAGCGTCGAGCCGATGGGTTCCGCCAGCACCGCGAGCGCGACGAATGTTGCGGAGACGTGCCCAAGCGCCCAGTTGAGTGAGGAGTGGCCAACGATCTGGGGAAAGACGGCGACGAGCGTCAACCAGAGCCACACTTGCGCCGGGTAACCGGTGAGCGCGACGCCGCTGAACAGCGCCGCCCCCATCAAGGCCAGGGCCGCCGTCCCATAGACGGGGAAAACGTAACCGAGGAGGGAAAGCGCCGCAGGAGACTGCGGTGCGCGCAACTGTCGCCCGATGAGCATATAGCCTGCCACGGCCAGCGCACCGAGTAGCGCCAGCAAATCGCCGGCCAACTGGTGTGTTCCCTCACCCGCATCCGCCAATCCGATGATGAGCGAGCCG
>JBNGDO010000072.1:7930-16352 GCA_049975385.1 Anaerolineae bacterium
ATCGTCAAGCGCCATGCAGCGACCGCCAGCGAGGTCATACTGCCCTGCGCCAGGCGGATGAACGTCGAGGCGGTTGACGCAGCCGTGACACCGACTGCCAGCCCAAGGGCCGGTGGAATCTTTGGTGATGTTTGGCTCGCCGGTGTCGTCAATGAAGCCTCTCAGATCAACGCTTCCAGTTTGTCCACGAGCGAGGCGAGCACGCCAAACGTCACCTCAACGGCGTCTGGCGTGGTCAAATCCACGCCCGCGCGCGCCAGCACGTCGAGCGGGTAGCGGGAACTGCCGGTCTTGAGGAAGCCGAGGTAATCCTCCACCGCCGGTTGCCCACCGGAAAGCACGCGCTGAGCCAGCGCATTGGCTCCGGAAAGCCCTGTAGCATACTGGTAGACGTAGTAATCGACGTAGAGATGGCCGAATGTGGCCCAGGTGATGCCCACGCGGTCGCGGTCCACATGCATTTCGCCGCCGTAACCCTCGCTGAAAAGATCGGCCATCAGCGCGTTCATATCGTCGGCGGTGAGACCTTGCCCGCGCTCCACCCGCTGGTGGATGGCTAATTCGAAGCGTGCTAGCGTGGGCATGATGAAGAAGTAGCGGTGGAAGTTGGATATAGCCTCTTCGATGACGTTGATCTGGAACGCCGGATCGCTCTGCGTCTCCAGAAGATGCGCGCGCACCAGCGCCTGGTGGAAATTGGAGGCGACTTCGGCCACGAAGAGCGAATAGTCGCTGTAGATGATGGGCTGGTGCTCCCAGGTGAGATACGAGTGCATCGAATGGCCGAGTTCGTGGGCGAGCGTGCTAAGGCTGAAGACGTCGCTGTTGTAGTTCATCACGATGAAGGGGAACGTGCCGGGCTGGCCCGCCGAGAACGCGCCCGCACCCTTGCCCTGGTTGGGATAGACATCGACCCAGCGATCCTCGAGGCAGCCACGGCGTACGATTTGCACGTATTCTTCGCCCATGGGCGCGAGGCCGGCGCAGATCATATCGACGGCTTGCTCGTAGGAGATGTGGGGGCGTTCGCCGGAGAGTGGCGCCCAGATGTCGTAGGGCTGTAGCGTATCGACGCCGAGCGCCTTGCGGCGGATGGCCCAGTAGCGATGCCACGTGGGCAGGTTGGCGCGGAAGGTATCGATGAGGTTGTGAAAGACGGATGTAGGGATGTTGTGCTGGAAGAGCGCCGCTTCTAACGTGGACTCATAGCGTCGCGCTCGCATTCTAAAGACATTTTGCTTGATGGACGTTGCCAGATTTGCCGCAAGTGTATTTTTGAACGCGAGATGTTGATCGGTGTAGTTTTCCCATGCTGTGCGCCGGGCCTCGCGATCAGAGCTGGCGAGGATGCCTTGCAGCGTCCCCTGCGTCAACGGCCATTCGCTGCCGTCGCTGGCGGTCGCCGGTGCGAAGTGAAAATCCGCGTCGGTCAGCATCTCGGCTACGGAACCGGTACTGCCGAAGGGGTCTGCGAGCATACCCAGCAACTCTTCCACTTCCGCCGAACGCACGTGCGCTTGCTTGCGGAAGAGGTCATCGATGTAGTGGGCGAACTGCGTCAGACGTGGCTCTTCAGCGATCCACGTGCGTAAGGTGTCCTCGCCGATGCTCAATAATTCTGGATCGAGGAAGGCCGTCGTCGCCAGCACTTGCCCGAAGACGCTCCGCGCCTTGCCCACTGCCGCCGTCGCCGTTTGGTCGCCCAGATCGACGGCGTGGTGGAGATAGGCATAGACGGATACCTTGCCGAGGCGACGATAAAGCGCTTCTATCTTATCTACAGCATCGGCCAACACCGTAGGGCCGTTGCCCAGTTGGCCTTGGAATGCCTTGATCGTGTCGAGGCTTTGCAGAACACGCGCCAGTTCTTCTTCCCATTCGGCGTAAGAGGGAAAAACACTCGGCGCATTCCACGTGTACTGTTCGGGAATTTCACCCCGCAAAGGGACTGTGTTTTGAGTCATCCATAGCTCCTAGAGAACAAATATGTCTGTAGCGCAAGCTGTCACTCGCACTCCCTGAATCGTCACTGTCATTCTGCCTGCGGTAGCGCCGCTACCAGGAAACGTGCCAGATCCGCTTTGAGTTTGGCCAGCGAAGGCTGGTGCAGGTACATCATATGCCCGGCCTCATAATAGCACATCGTGACGTGATCCTGGAGGCTCGGATCAAGCTCCAGGTGATCGAAGGTGTATTCGGTTGCGAAGAACGGCGTCGCCAGGTCGTAATAGCCGTTGCCGACGAAGACCTTGAGGAATGGGTTCTGCGTCATCGCTCCGCGCAGGGTCTCGGCGACGTTGACGTACTGGTTTTGGAACTTACTGTAATCCCATGGGTGCACGTTGCCCGTGAGGATTTCGTAGGGTAAATCGCTCTTGAAGTGCAGTTCGGAACGCACGTAGTCGTTCAACATCGCTGTGTAGGATCCCAGAATGATGGCGTAGCTAGGATCGTATTCGTGGTGCTCGCCCGCCGCGTCACGGTCGATGCCTTTGAAGCGCGCGTCGAAGCGCCCGATGGTGTGACGTTCGTCGCGCAGTAGTTCTTTTACGAAGCGGTGGATGTTGATGCGCAGGTTGGTTTGCTCGATGTAGGTCTCGGAGAGGCCGGTATAGCGTGCTAGCCGGTTCACAATTTGCTGCTGTTCTTCGCCCGATAGCCGTGCGCCTTGCATCAGGGCCAGTGTGTACTCGCGCTCGGCGAACGCCTTGACCTCGGACAGCACGGTGCGTAAATCCTGCTTCTGCAGGTCGTCAGGCAGGCGCTTGTGGAACCACGCCGCTGCTGCATAGGTCGGCAGGAAAAGGATGTAGGGCAGATCGTTGCCCAGGACGAAGCGGATGCTCTGGAAGTTCAGCACCGACGACACGAGCATGATGCCGTTGAGGTACATCCCGATTTCGTCCTGCAAATGGCCTGAAAGGCCGGCGGCGCGGGTCGTGCCGTAGCTCTCGCCGATCAGAAACTTGGGTGAGGCCCAGCGTTTGTTACGCGTCGTGTAGAGGCGGATGAACTCCCCGACGGATTTGATGTCCTGCTCGACGCCGTGGAATTGTTTGGCTTCTTCTGGGGGGAAGGCGCGGCTGTAGCCGGTGCTCACCGGATCGATGAAGACCAAATCGGTCACATCCAGCAGTGAATACGCGTTGTTGACGAGCTTATACGGCGGCGACAGGGCATCGCCTTCAGGCGTCATCAATACGCGGCGCGGGCCAACGACGCCCAGGTGCAGCCACACCGACGACGATCCCGGCCCGCCGTTGAACGAGAATGTGATAGGGCGCTGCGCTACGTCCTCCACACCGTCCCGCGTGTAGGCTACGTAGAACAACGAGGCTTTGGGCTTGTCCTTTTCGTCTCTGAGGACCAGCGTGCCCGCCGTGGCCGTGTAGGCGATCTCCTGACCATCGATGACGACGGTATGTTTGCTTTTGGAGACCTTTTCCCTTGGCTCGGGGGGCGTGGTCTTTTCTTTCTTATCTTTTTCCTTGTTTTTCTTCGCCATGGGTTTTCCTCCTAAAAAATGACACATATACTGTTTGTGGTTAAAATTAGATCATAAGGCTATTGTAACGGTGGATGCATAAAACGCAATTTGTCTCTTTCGTCAGGAAGGCTACAATAGCGGCGGTGTGGCGCATAAGTTGGGGGTTGTGAGTGTACATACTCCATACTCCATACTCTTTACTCTTTACTCTTTACTCATTACTCATTTCTCTCCAGGAGGTTCCCTTTGACTCGTGAAAATTCACGCTACGATTTCGATCGCATCATTGACCGTCGGGTGACGGAATGTATCAAGTGGCAGCAGTACGGCGAGGACGCCCTGCCGATGTGGGTAGCAGATATGGACTTCGCTGCGCCGGAACCGGTGATCGCGGCGTTGCAGGCGCGGGTGGCGCACGGCGTCTTCGGTTACGAGGCGCCCCCCGCGGCGCTGGTGGAGGTGATTGTCGCGCGCCTGCAACAGCTTTACGGTTGGACGGTGGCACCGGAGGCGATCCTCTTTTTGCCTGGCGTGGTGACGGCGTTCAACCTGGCAGTGCAGGCGTTTCTTGAGCCGGGCGACGGGTTGCTCATCCAAACACCGGTCTATCCGCCGATCCTCCACGCTGCCGGCACTGCCGGTGTCGAGTCGCACGCGATGGAGCTGACGCGCGGTATCGACGGGTGCTATAGTGTGGACTTAGACCTGTTCACGCGCACGATGACCGATCGTACGCGCATGTTCCTGCTGTGCAATCCGCACAACCCCGTGGGGCGCGTCTTCCGTGAGGACGAGTTGGCGCGCATGGCCGAACTGTGCCTGCGTCACAACGTTCTCATCTGCTCCGACGAAATCCATGGCGATTTGATCTTCAGCGGCAACCGGCACATTCCTATCGCCGCGCTCGCACCCGAGATCGCTGCGCGCACCATCACGTTGATGGCGCCAAGCAAGACGTTCAACATCGCCGGGTTGCATTGCTCGTTTGCCGTGATTCCGGACGCCGAACTGCGCCAGCGTTATCTGGCCGCGCGCCGGGGTATCGTCGATTCGGTTAACTTGCTCGGCTATACTGCGGCGTTGGCGGCGTATCAGAAAGGACAGCCGTGGCTTGACGCCGTATTGCGTTACCTGGAGGCGAACCGTGATTTTACCATCGCGTTTGTGCAGCAACACATGCCGGGCGTGACCGTTGTCGTGCCAGAAGGGACGTACCTGGCGTGGCTCGACTGCCGGGCTGCCGGTATCCCCGGCAACGCGCACGAATTTTTCCTCAAGGAAGCGCGCGTCGCAGTGAACGATGGCGCGACGTTCGGGCCGGGTGGGGTGGGCTTTGTGCGGCTGAATTTTGGCTGTCCGCGCGCGCTGCTAGAGGAAGGCTTAGAGCGGATGCGGGCGGCGCTCAACACGCTTTGAGGGATATTCCAGGGTATTTGCTTGTAATCTGCGTTATGATAGAATTGGTATGCGTTTGAATTGGATTTTCTGGCGTTGACGTGGGCTTGGGGCTGTGCGTGAGCGTGTGGGAGGCGGGGTGACGGTCGAACGCGGGCAGAAACATCTCCATATTCGCATACCCTTATTGCTGATTTTGGCAGTGGGGGTGCTGCTTTATGAGATATGGATTTTTGCCGTGTACCAACGTGCCTACAACGACCAGACCGGTGTCTTCTTCGGCCCGCAGCTCGTCGTTGAACAGATCTTCCTCGATTCACCGCTTCGTACCGGCGACGTTATCCTCGAAATCGGCGATCTGGACGTCGACGATCATCTTCTGAGGCCATTTCATTGGCTGCACCAGTTTGCCGAGCCACAATTTACCGAACAACCTAAACCTGGTGCAGAGTATACCGTTCTGCGTGACGGAATAGAACAGCGCATCTACGTCCCCTGGCAGGATTATCAGGCTTTGCCCTTGCTGTGGCGTGGTGGCGCGTTGTGGATCATCAGTGGCGTGATGATTATTGTGGCCCTGATTCTCATCACCGGGAAAGGGCGCGACCTGGCGACTCAGTTGATCAGCCTGGGCTTTATTTTTGCTGGACTGAATCAGATCAACAACCTGATTCGCGCCGCGAGTGCCAATATGGCTGTAGCGTGGGCGTGGTTCTTCATTCCGATTGACGCCATTTCTGTATGGCTGGCATTCAGTCTGTTGTTGCACGCGTTGCTGCTCTTCCCGGAGAAGAAGGCGCCGTTACTTCGTTTCCCCTGGTTGCCGTGGCTTATCCATTTGTTCACGCCTGTCGTCTCCATAGCCGCCGGCTTTTTGCTTGGCGGCGATACACTCCTGGGCCGGCGCAACGCGATGTTCGCCGTTGCCAATCCCCTAATGATGGTGCAATTGGCTCTGGCCTTGGCAGCTCTCGCACACACGTACTTCACTAGCCATCGTCCAGGGGTGCGCAACCAGATCCGCTGGATTCTTTTGGGGCTGATTCTGGCCTTGATTCCGTGGATTCTGTTTTACGCTGTGCCCTCGTTGTTGTTCAATGTCACGTGGCTGCCGCTATCTCTCGTCAATTTGCCCCTCCTGCTGATTCCGATTGCATTTATGGTGTCCATTTTCCGTTTTGGGCTGATGGATGTGGATCGCTTTATGAATCGCACCCTGGTGTATGCGTTGACCGGTGGTGCGTTGGTGTTATTCTATTTTCTCGTACTCTTGATTGCCAGAGATCTGCTTCCGCAGGTCAATGGCCAGCCCAATCATTTCTGGGCAGGGATCATTGCAACCGTTGTGCTCTTTGTCATCTTCAATCCACTGCGCATCCGTATACAGCAATTCGTCAATCGAGTTTTTTACAAGGAGCAACGCGATTTTGCCCTTATGCTGCGTGATGTGGGGCGCCAACTATCGGTTGCTGTGATGCAGGATGATGTGTATAATCTGCTGACGCGTGATGTCTCGCAACGCCTTGGCCTGACTTCAGCCCGCATCTTGTTACCGCATGACAGTAGATGCGCGTACGTTGACCGTGCGAACACGATGTGCATCTCGAGCGATTCTCTGCTGATCCCCTGGTTGTGTGATCACCGCGATCCCCTGGTGGTACATGAACGTCAGCGACTGCCCGAAGAAATCGCCCAGGCCGTTGAGCCGCTTGTAGCGGCGGAATGCGAGTTGTGTCTGGCACTGATGCAGCGTAACACTTTGCTTGGCGTCTATGTGTTCGGTGCCAAGAATTCCGGCGACCTGTTTACCCGCGAAGAAGTCAATAACTTGGATCTGCTAGGCCATCAGGCCGCTGCTGCGCTATACAACGCGCAGCTTTACGAGACCTTGCAGGACTATAATCGTTCTCTTGAAGGGCGCGTTGCTGAGCGAACGAGCCAGCTCGAGGCTGAGCGTGACCGTTTGAACACCATCATTCAGAACATCACCGATGCATTGGTCGTGACCGATCCCGCCACCAAAATTGTGCTGGCAAATCCTGCCTTCGCCGACATCGTCGGCGTCCCCATTGACCAGCTATTTGCTGTTCCCCTGGTGACGGTTTTGTCCTCTGAATCGCTGGCCCGGCTGATCGAGACAGCGTCTGCTTATCCAGGCCAGGTGCAGATGCAGAACATGGCCGGAGAAGCCTTGGGCAGCCGCGAGGAGATTGAAGGCAAGGTGTACAAGGTCTCAGCATGTGGGCTGGTTGAACGGAGCTTGATAGGCCAGGCAGTGCCACTATCTAACGACGTTTCTGATGTGAGTGCTTCGGGGGTGATCACCGTGTTGCAGGATATCACTCACGAGCAAGCCGTAGATCGGATGAAGACCGACTTCATTTCAATGGTGTCTCACGAACTGCGCACACCACTCACGTCGGTCATCGGTTTTGTGCGGCTGATTCAGAAGATGTTCGAGCAGGAGTTGGTCTCGCGGATCGACGAGAGTGACCGCCGTGGACGTTGGGCTGTGGAGCGTATCGCCGAAAACCTTAAAATCATCATCGGAGAAGGTGAGCGCCTGACGCGCCTGATCAACGATGTGCTCGATATTGCGAAGATGGAATCGGGTAAGTCTGAGTGGGCCAGGGATGAAGTCCCCTTCCAAGAGATCATTGACACGGCAGTGAATGGTATGCAAACACTGTCGTTGCAGAAAAACTTACCGATACGGGTAAAGGTACAGGATCGGCTACCGGTGGTGACCGTAGACCGTGACCGCATGGTCCAGGTGATGACCAATCTACTCGGCAATGCTCTGAAGTTCACCTCTGAGGGAGAGATCATCGTCCGCGCGTGCAGCATCGACGGGCAGACGACTCATACGCCCGCAGTTCTCCGCAGCCTGAAAACACGTGGAGTGCCTGATGTGTGGTTGTGGGTCAGTGTTGAGGATACAGGCGTTGGCATTCCACCGGAAAAATTCTCTCAGGTATTCGAGAAGTTTAAGCAAATCTCCAATACACTCGGCTATGCTGCTCGTGGGACCGGACTTGGCTTACCGATATGCCGCGAGATCGTCGAACGGCACGGGGGACGCATCTGGGTCGAAAGTACGGTTGGCGTGGGCAGCACTTTCAGTTTCGTGATCCCTGTAGAGGAACAGGGAGCTATTACGTCGACCCTCTCGTCGTCTGTCACAGTTTAGGCGAGCAAAATGGGATTCATGGATATGGAAACACCGCTGCAGAAAGATACGCTTGTTGAGGGAGACGCAAGCCAGCACAAAACCAGGTTGCGGGATGTGCTCGACACTGATTTGCGCGACAGCTTGCCCACGGTAGCGCTGATTTTTGGTGCGCTGTTCGCGTTCTTCGCCGTCAGTCATGCCTTTGTGTTGCCGCGTGACTTTTCTGCGCTCATGATCACCCTTGCAGCGTTGACGTCATTGCTTAACTTTGGGCTGCTGTGGACGCTCCGTCGTTGGAAACTTCCATCCCGTTGGGCGCACCCGGTCGCGGTTGCCGATGCCCTCCTGGCCCTGTTGAACATCCTGCT
>JBNGDO010000072.1:16452-23816 GCA_049975385.1 Anaerolineae bacterium
ACTTACGTGCGCATCGAGCGTCTGCGCGTTCAGGATCAACAGCAGCGTACCAAACTGGAACAGACGTTGCGCACCACCGAGCGCATTCAGCGCGCTCTGCAAACCACCATAGGCGTGGCGCAGAATATTACCGCCGTGTTTGATCTGGAGACTTTGCTGAACCATGTCTGCGCATTGATTAAGGAAGACTACGAATACTATCACGTCGGCATCTTTTTGCTTGATGAGACAGGCGAGTTTGTCGTAGCCCGTGCCGGCACTGGCGAGATTGGGCGGATATTGTGTGAACAAGGTCGCCGTCTTGCCGTGGGCAAAGAAGGGGTTGTGGGGTGGGTCGCGGCGCACCGGCAGGTTGCCAACGTGAGCAATATCGCCGAAGACCCACGTTATATCGCGCTTCAGGAAGAAACGCTTTCCGAAACAGCGCTCGAAAAAGGAGCTGCAATCTTCTCAGAGTTGGCGTTACCGCTAGAAGTGGCCGGACAATTGCTCGGGGTGCTCAATATCGAGCACGATGCGCCCGGCGCGTTCAATGTGGAAGATGTGCAAGTGCTGGAGGCATTGGCTGGCCAGGTGGCGGTGGCGATCCAAAACGCTTCCAATTATCAGGCAGAGCAGACGCGCCGCCAGATTACCGAGCGACTCTACACCGTGGGGATGGCGCTCTCGCGTTCGCTAGACCTCACGGAGATCCTGGACCTCATTCTCACCGGACTGATCGACATTGTGCCATTCGACCGCGGATCAGTGATGTTGGAGTATGGTGATCAATTGGTTGTGGTTGCCGAGAAGGGATTTCCGCCCGGTACGCAGCCACTCGACGTGCGTGTCCACATCAAGGAGAACGATGTTTTCCAGGATCTGCGCCGCACGCAGCGTCCGCTGTTGATCCCCGATGTGCAACAGCGTACGGATTGGCATTATGTGGAAAATCTACCGCCGGCCCGTTCCTGGCTTGGCGTGCCACTCGTTTACCAGGAAAAAGTTATCGGTATGCTTTCCCTCACCCGCGAAACTCCTGATCCCTATGCCGAGGATGAAGAGGCGCTCGCCGTCACCTTTGCCAGCCAAGCGGCGATGGCCGTTCAGAACGCTATGCTTTATGAGAATCTCGCCACCGTCAACCGTGAGTTGGAGAAGACGGTTCAGCAACTGAGCGAGCGCACGCACGACTTGCAGCTAGCCTATCAACAATTGGAACGATTGGATCGCACCAAGTCTGACTTTATCAGCGTGGCCTCCCACGAACTACGCACGCCCCTCACCGTGATCAGCGGCTACAATCAGATGCTGCTGGATGCTCCTCAGGTCAAGAAGAACGATGCCTATTATCAAATCGTCGCCGGCATCCAGTCCGGCATCGCGCGGATGGAAGTGATTGTAGGCAGCATTCTCGATATGGCGAAAATCGATGGCCGTGTGCTACAACTCCATCCAGAACCGCTCATTCTTTCGTTGCTGATCCAGTCCGTGCGCGCGACGTTGGCTGATGTGTGTGTGCAGCGCCACATGACATTGGCATTGGAGGGATTAGAAGACCTGCCCATTATTGAGGCCGATACTGAAGCGATGCGCAAGGCTATCTATCATCTGTTAGTGAATGCGCTGAAATACACCCCGAATGGGGGAACCATCACTGTTTCTGGGCGTGCTTTGTCTCCCGATGAAGCTGAATTTCCTGAAGGTGGTGTGGAAATCGTCATCAGCGACACCGGCATTGGGATCGATCCGGCTGTGCAAGAACTTATCTTCACCAAGTTCTACCAGACTGGCGAGGTTTTGGTCCATTCTTCTGGAACGACGACGTTCAAGGGAGGAGGCCCGGGGTTGGGACTGGCGATTACGCGCGGTATCGTGGAGGCCCACGGTGGCAAGATTTGGGCGGAAAGCCCCGGTTATGATGAACAGACCTGTCCCGGCAGTCACTTTCACATTGTTCTCCCGCGCGTCTCACATACGTTGCAACACGGCGCGATGGAGGGTTTTAGATAACCAGCGAAGATGAAATTGACATGGTAGCGCACCGCCAGAACTACCGGACTAAAGACTATCAGACTTAAGACTATTGGACGGATTTTGGAGGAGATAGTATGGAGGCTAAAGTTTCACAACTCAATCAATCCGATGATATTCAGCGTCTCGAAAGGACAGTGGAGCGTCTGGAGCGCGTGGTCACGATTGGCCAACTGCTCAATTCGACACTTGACCTGGCGCAATTGCTCGAAACCATTATCCAGACCGCCGCTGATTTACTGGGGACGCAAGCGGCCTCGATTCTGTTGATGGATGAGCGTACCGGCGAATTGTTTTTCGCCGCCTCCACCGGTTCGAGCCGTGAAGAGCTATGTGAGATCAAAGTCCCGCTCGAAGGTAGCATTGCCGGCGCCATCTACCGGACCGGTGAACCGATCATCGTCGGGGATGTCAGCGGCGATTCGCGCCACTATACCGGTGTGGATCAGAGCATTAGCTTTCACACTCGCTCCTTGCTCGGTGTCCCACTCCAAGTGCGCACACGCTGCATTGGTGTTCTGGAAGCTCTCAACAAGCTGGATGGTGAGCAATTTGAAGAGGCTGATGTCCATATCCTTATGGCGATGGCGTCGCATGCGGCCATCGCCATCGAGAATGCGCGTCTGGTGGCCAACCTGCGCGAGGCGAACCGGCGTCTCTCTGATCTCGATCGTCTCAAGACCAACTTCATTAGCATTGCCTCGCACGAGCTGCGCACGCCGTTGATGATTGTCCAGGGTTTTGCCAGTTTCTTGCGCGAGCAGGCCAGTGGCGAGATCACTGATGAACTGGACATGGTGCTGCGGGGCGCGAGCAAGCTGCAATCCATCATTGACCAGATGACGAATCTCAACTACCTGGAGGCCGGTCTCTCCGAGCTAAAGCAGGAGAACCTGGTCGTGCAAGACCTTGTTGAAGACATCGCGCGGGAGTGGGGGCCTCTCGCGGCGGCAAAGCAACAAACGCTGACCTTCAATACTCCACCCTCGCCCCTTTATATACGCGGCGACCGCAGCAAAATCGATTTGGCGTTGAGCAATGTGATGAACAATGCCGTAAAATTTACCCCCGAAAATGGCCATATTGCACTGCAGGTTATCCCGCATACCGGCCGTGTGGAAATTGCCGTGGTCGATGATGGTATCGGTATTCCCAAAGAGGAGCTGGGACGTGTGTTTGAACGTTTCTACCAGGTCGAAGATCACCTGACCCGCCATCATGGGGGATTGGGTCTGGGCCTGGCGATTGCCAAAGAGGTCATCGAACAGCACGGCGGTCGTATCTGGGCCGAAAGCGGTGATGGGCAAGGCAGCCGTTTCCGCATCACACTGCCGACGGTTTATGTACGCTTGACAGGAGTGCCACAATGAGAAAACGTCTAACCATTATTTTTGTGTGTATCACGTTGTCCCTTTTGGGGACGGTGTCACTTGCGGCTCAGGAGAGTATCCCCGGGCAGGGGTTGAGTGTGTCCCCGCGTCAATTGACCGTGGCCGCTATGCAAGGTCACACGGAAACCCGTGTGCTGCTCATCCGCGCGGACGCGCCGGTAGCGGACTTGCACGTCGTGCCACTAGACCTGAGTGGCCCGAATGGTGACACGGTCCTGCCGGCGGAGGCTATCAGCGTGGATATACCGGCTGCCGAGATCCCCTCTGGTGGCATGTTGACTGTGCCTGTGAACTTCAACCTGATCGGTGCGCCGAGCGGCCAGTTCACCGGAGAACTGCTCATCACGTACGGAGAGCAGAGCCTCTCCGTACCGGTCAACGTTGCCGTCAAGGACCCGCCCTGGCTGGCGCTGGCGGCGCTGGTGGTGGGGGTTGGGCTGGGGATCGGCGTCTCGCTGTACCGTGCCCAGGGCCGTCCACGCGATGAGGTGCTGGTCCGCCTGGGGCAAATCCGCACGCAGATGAAGGCTGACGCCGACCTACAGAAGGCCGGTGCGCCGTTCTACAATCGCATCGACGCCCATCTGGTGGACGTTGAAGTGGCGCTTGAAGCGCAACAGTGGGAGAAGGCGCAGCAAGCTGTGATGCAGGCGGAGAACCTCTGGGTGCGCTGGCGGCGCGGGCGTCCCGACTGGCTGGTGCAGCTTGAGTACTACGACACGCTCAACGCCAGATTGAATGAGCTGGGCGATGTCTTCTACATCAACGAGATCAAAGAAGCCGCGCGTAGCGCCTACCGCGCGATGCCTAACCTGGACGATCCCTCACTGTTCCGTGCCAGCTTGGAACCGCTGGCGCGCCAGGTCAACGACTTCATCGCGTTGCGCGAGCATCTTGCAGTGTTGGCGGCGACCAAGACGGGCCGCGCCACAGCGCAGGCGCTACAGCAACGCCTTTATGCCCTTGACCCGGCGAACAGTGCAGCGATGCAGAGTTTAAAAGACGAAGTCGCGGCGGCTATCGGCAAAGCGCAGATCGCTCAGGTTAAGGAAAAAGTCGACCACCTGGCGGCGCTCGGTGCCCATTTACCGGAAGCGGATGCGCAGGAATGGCAGCCCAAAATCGCGGCGTTACAAGCCCGCGTGGCCGAACTGGCTCCCGATAATCCCGAAGCTTACCTGACACTGGAGGGTGAGGTCGATGCGGCGCTAGAGGAGGTCGAGTCGCTTCTCCCCTCGTCGCAAGTCGATGAGGCGCTGCCACGAGGGGCAGGCGACACCGCCTTTGGCATACCCAAAGGTCTGTCACAAATGGGAAACTGGCTTTCCGGCCCGCCGACTATTTACGTGCAGTCGTTGCCGGAGAAAGTGGCAGGCGCGCGCAACCGTCTACGCTGGTTCACGTGGCTCACGTATGCCTTCGCCGTCGTTTTCCTGGCGCTGGCTGGATTCGTCGAATTGTACGGCGGGCGGCTCGACTTTGGCGCGAACGGCATCACCGATTATTTCACGCTCCTCGTGTGGGGGTTTGGTGCAGAGGCGACGCGTGCATCTGTCGCCGAGATGGTGCAGGGGTGGGGGATCTCAGCAGGGAAATGATGATGACGACAATAACTGATTCACAGGTCACGCCTATCCCTCTCGGTCCGATGGGCAAAGTCTTTTTGGTGCAGGGCGACGCCGGAACGATATTGGTGGATGCCGGAATGCCCGGTCAGGCAGGGCAGATCCTGGACGCTCTGACAACGCACGGTGTGAAGCCCGAGGCCCTCCGTTTGATTCTCATCACTCACGGACACGTGGATCACACCGGCAGTGCGCGGGAATTGCGCGAGCGTACTGGCGCGCCGGTCGCCATCCACGCCGGAGATGCGGCGGCGCTGCGCGGTGAGGAAGATCTCACGGAAAGCGCAGTTCCCACGTCGCGCCTGTTTGGGCTGCTGATGCGCCTGGGAGCGCGCCTGACGCCGTTCGGTCCGGATTCCGCGTTGGAGCCGGACATCGTCTTCGACGCCGCGTGGCGGCTGGATGACTACGGTGTTGCCGGTGAGGTCATCCCGACGCCGGGACACTCGCCCGGCTCCGTCTCGTTGTTGCTCGACAATGGCGAGGCTATCGTTGGCGATTTGGTGATGGGGAGTATGCTCTTTCCCCAGCGCGCGATACCGCCTCGCATTGCGTGGGATCTTGACCTCAACTGGGAGAGTCTGCGAGCCGTGTTGGAACGCGACCCCAAGATTGTCTACATCACGCACGGGCGAGCGTTTGCACCGGAGGTTTTGCGGCGGCTTTTGATCAAGTATGCCTGAGTTTGGCCCACCTCCGGCGACGGATATTTTCGACGACGAGCTAAATTGTATCTGTTGCGCGGCGCCGACCGAATGGGAAGCGCCGCGCTGTCCTGCCTGCGGGCAACCGCTGTGGGTGAAGCGCCGGGAAGTGGAGGCCCGTTCTTCGGCGTATTGGACGCTTATCAAGGGAGATGAAAAAACGGGATTCTGCGAGGAATCCCGTTTTCGTGTTTCGCTTTGGCGTCCGGCTATAACCCGCACGCAGCAATGTCTGCCAGCGCACGCTCGTAGACCTCGAAGTGCTCGCCTTCGACCTCGTCGGGATCGACGTACTTCAGCCACATCGCCTGATCGGGGCTGTCGCCGGAGAGCACGCGACGGCTCTGCCGCAGGAAGCTGCTGGTATCGTGCCACTTTACCTCGTTTTCCTGCAGCAGGATGTACTCGCCCGTGTACTTCTCCACGAACTCGCGTTGGTGATCGCGGTAGTAGAGCGCCTGCTCGCAGGTGGTGCGTCGCCAACTGATGACGGTCTCCAGCGGATCGGTCATGATGGCGTAGAACGTGCCCTCCGGTTGCGGTTCGACCTCCGAGACGAAGTCGATCTCGTCCAAATTCACCGTCCCAAATCCGCCCTCCGCGGCGACGAGCAGTGCGTTCCGATCGCGGTGGAACGGCTCGGTGAGCCAGTCGGCCTGCGGATCGTGGCCCATCAGGTGCGCGGTGCAGGCGTCGGTGGCGACAGGATGATCCCCGGCGACCAGCGTGTTGGTGACGCGCGCCTGACCTTCGCCGCTGCCCCATTCCTGGCCCGCCTGCGCGATCAGCCCGTCGATGATGTTCAGCGTGGGGTTGAACAACCGCCCGATGTCCGCCAGCATGTAGGGCATCCGCACCAGGTGGTGGAAGTAGTGGCGCGAGCGGCCGTCAGGTTCCCGCATCGGCATCAGGCCGAAGAGGTTTTTGAGCGTGAGGGTGATGCCCATAAAGGCGTGGTTCTTCATTCGCTGGACGTCCACCAGCGCATCGGCGTCCATCACGGCGCGCGGCAGCACGTACTGGCGGAACATCTGCCCGCCGCCGGGCACCTGGTACACGTCGAACGGCGGGATGTCGGCGTTCACGTAGGGGACGCCGAACGCGCGCATCAGCGGGGCCAGGTGGGTGGAATCCACGGGATCGGGGCTGCCGTCGCGGTGGAAGACGGTGGTATCGGTGTAGAACAGTTCCGCACCGGTTTCCTCCTGCAACAGGCGTACCACCGCCCGCGCGACTTTGTCGCTCACGAGCTGCTGGCGCTGGCCCTCAAAATACGGCGTGCGGCTGGGCGCGTAATCTTGGTTGAATTTGATGCCAATGCGTTTCGCCGCCTTTAGCTTATCCCACGTCCGCGTCAACGGCGCTGTGGCGCGTTTGAGCGTCTCGTAAACCGCCTCGTCCTCGGCGCGATAGTCGCAGTGCAATGCACGAACACAGTATTTTTCTCGTTGGGTATTCATCGTTAAACGTTCTCCTCGCTGACATAGTCAAAGGCCCAAAGTCGCACGTCAGATTACAAACGACTTTCGACCTTTGACTTTAGACTTTGGACATGCTGTAAGCATCTATCCGAAAATTCACCGGGCGCGGTATTTTGCGCCTAAAGGTGGGGATATAAGGGTGTTTCTGCG
>JBNGDO010000073.1:0-4004 GCA_049975385.1 Anaerolineae bacterium
GCAGGTCAGAAAACAATGCCAGCAGTTCTTTCCGTTCTTCTTTTGAGAGTGCCATAAAAATATCTCCTGTTGATTTATCGTTGGACCGTTAGTGCGTTTATGCATGTCAAGAACTAATCCGGTAACCATATGTTCCGGGGAAAACCGGCTGAAGCCGGTGCGCACACGATACACCGACTTCAGTCGGTAAAAGCGTGATATCCACATTACCGAACGAATCTTTGAAACTTCATGAGCGTGCTAATGGTCCGACCTTCTTGAGTTATTGTCCTTGCCTGTGATAGCTTGTCAAGTGTCTGCGTGATGGCTAAATCGTGTAATCCACGTAGCGCATGGAAAAAAACAGATACGGGGTGAAATGCTTGCGCCAGAAACGTCCGCCGTAGAAATTCGCCGTCTCATGCTCCACGAACAGGCGTGCGTAGCCCTGTGCTTGCGCCCACTGGACGGCGCGGTTTAACAGCGCCGCGCCGACACCCTTGCTGCGCATCTCCGGCTGCACGTAGGCTGATTTGACCTGCGCCGTGTTGGTATCCCACAGGAGAAATCCCTCGCCCTCCTGGTTTGGGCTTGGGCGTCCTACGATCATATTGGCGCGCGGCACACCGTCTTCGTAATACGTGAAAAAGACGTCGCCCGCTTGCACGTGTTCGTCCAAATCGGCTAACATTGCGCTTCTGTCGGTCTCTCTTGTGAGAAAAATCGGCGCTTTGGGATAGTAGCGGTTGTGCTCAAGCTCGAGATCGGCGAGTTTGTGGACATTCGGCTCTTCGACAATCGCAATGTCTGTGGGGGCATCGATGGGGGAGAGGCCCCGCAGCCGCTCCGCCAAAATCGCCCCAAAGCCTAACTGGTATAGCGTTTCGCGGAGGATATTGTCGTGGGCGAAATGCCCGATGACATGCAAATGGGCGTGGTTATCTATCCATATCTGCGCCAGATGCATGTACATAAGTTGGTAAAGGCGGTCTTTGTCTGTGGCGGTCGCGCTGTGGCTGTACTCTGGCACGAGTGCGGCGCGTTGTCCTTTCCACGGGAATTGTGCTCCGGTGACCATATAGGCCACCAGCCGGTCGTCTTGCAACACGGCTACACCGGGATTCTCCAGGCGGGCGGCGAGGGCGTCGCGGATCCACGCCGGATCGTCGATGGCGCGAGTGGGCAGCAACGGGCTGTGTTCGCGCTCTCGCCGGTAACTTTCGCCGAAGAGGGCAACGGCAGCGTCGAGGTACGCTTGGGTAAAGGGTATAAGTTGATAGGTCATGTGGCTCCTGTCTGAATAAAGTTTTTCTATGTGGATAAGTTTTACCACAAGTCTCCGAATTGGCATAAAATTATCTTCGAGAATTGACATCTTCCCGCCTTAAGGTACACTGCGCTCACGATTTTTGAAGATGAGAATCGTATAATTACGGTAAGAGGAGGGGGGAACCTCATGCACATCACACAAACATTGGGATTTCCGCGTATCGGCAAGAACCGCGAAATGAAGCGGGCACTCGAAGCCTACTGGAAGGGAAAGCTGGATAGCGACGCGCTGCTGGCGACCTTCGCCGAGGTGACGCACGAGGGTTGGCGCGCGCAGGCATCGGCGGGGATCGAGAAAATCGGCGTGGGCATGGAAACGCTCTACGATCACATGCTCGATTGGGCACTGCGTTTCGGGTTGATTCCCGCCCGCTTCCGCGATTTGGTGGGACTGGTGCGCTATTTTGCGATGGCGCGGGGTGTCCCTGGCATCCCGGCGCTCGATATGACCAAGTGGTTCGATACGAACTACCATTATCTGGCACCGGAGATCGAAACGGATGTTGAACCGCAGGCGAATTTCGGCGACTTCCTGGCGCTCGTCCGCGAGGCGCATGCCATGTTGGGCGCGCGCGCTGTGCCGGTCGTCCTCGGCCCGGTGACGCTGCTGCGCCTGGCGCGGCTCTCGGTGGACTTCGGCACGATGTTAGCGGCGCTGTTGCCACTGTACCGCCAACTCCTTGATGCGCTCAAAGCTTCTGGCGTGACCGAGGTGCAGTTCCACGAACCGGCGCTCGTTCTCGGCGATGCCGCTGAGTTGCGCGAATATGTCGAAACGGCGTACGCCGCGCTATCCGAAGCCGGACTGCCGATCAACCTGGTGACCTACTTCGACGATTTGGGGGAGAGCTATCCCTGGATCGTTGCCTTGCCCGTAGCTATGCTCTCGTTGGATTTCACGCGTGGTGACAATCTGGCGCTGATCCAGGCGCACGGCTGGCCGCAAGAAAAGACGCTCGGTGCGGGTGTCGTCGATGCGCGGAGCGTGTGGCGCGTTCGCCCCGCCGAAGTGACCGCGCTGTTGGAGACACTGCGCGGTTACGCCCCCCAGATGCGCATCGGCCCTTCATCCTCGCTGCAATTTGTGCCCTATACCGCCGGGCGGGAAGCGGCATTGCCCGCTGCGCTGCGCGGTGTGCTCGCCTTCGCCGAAGAGAAGCTCGCGGAGTTGCGGATGCTATCAACCGGCGAGACCGCCGGCATCGATGCAGCCTGGGCCGCGTTCCGTGCCTTCGCGCCGCCTGATCCCGCCGTACAGGCGCGGCTCGACGCACTGCAACCGGCAGACTTTGCCCGCACGTTACCCTACAGCGATCGCCGCCCACTGCAGGTGCAACTCCCGCCGTTCCCCACTACGACGATCGGCTCGTTCCCGCAGACGCGCGAAGTGCGCCGTCTCCGCGCGCGCTTCAATAAGGGCGAGATCACACAGGCCGAATACGAGGCCGGGATCGATGCCTTCATCGGCTACACGGTCGGCGTGCAGGACGGCCTGGGGCTGGATATGCCCGTCCACGGCGAGTCCGAGCGCACCGACATGGTCGAATACTTCGCGCAGAAGATGACGGGCTTCGCCTTCACGCAGTACGGCTGGGTGCAGAGCTTCGGCAGCCGTTACGTGCGCCCGCCCATCATTTACGCCGACGTGTCGCGGCCCGATCCGATGACCGTGCGCGAGTTCCGCGTGGCGCAGTCGTATACGCAGAAGCCGGTCAAGGGGATGCTCACCGGCCCGGTGACGATTCTCAACTGGTCGTACCCGCGCACCGATATTCCGCGCCACGTCATCGCTTATCAGATCGGGCTGGCACTGCGCGACGAGATCGCCGACCTGGAAGCCGGCGGAGCGCGCGCGATCCAGGTGGATGAGCCGGCGTTGCGCGAGGGCCTGCCGCTCAAGCCCGCCCGCTGGGAGACGTACCTGACATGGGCCGTGGACGCCTTCCGCCTGGCGGTGGGGCGGGCCGCGCCGGAGACGCAAATCCACACGCACATGTGCTATTCCGAGTTCCAGGATATCCTTCCCGCCATCGACCGGCTGGACGCGGACGTCATCTCCATCGAGAACGCGCGGAGCGGCGACGAGATGCTGCGCGCGCTGGCCGACTACGGCTATCCGCGCGAGGTCGGTCCCGGCGTCTACGACATCCACAGCCCGGTGGTGCCCACCACGGCGTTCATCGCGGGCAAACTGGAGAGCTTTGTGCAACATCTCAAGCCAGAGCAAATCTGGGTGAACCCCGACTGTGGCCTCAAAACCCGCGCCTGGGATGAGGTCATCCCCGCGCTTCGTAATATGCTGGATGCGGTGCGGGAGGCAAGGGGTAGGGAGTAGGGAGTAGGGAGTAAGAGGCAAGAAGTAAGGTAATCCTGCATCCTGTATCCTGCATCTTTATCGAGGGGGAATGATGGTTAAAGAAAAGTTATTGACGTTGTTAGAAGAAGCACCCGGGCCGATTCTTACCGACGGTGCGATGGGGACGATGCTGCACGGGCGCGGTGCCTCCTTTGGCGCGTGCTTCGACGAACTGAACTTGAGCAATCCCGCGCTCGTAGGCGAAATCCATCGCGCCTACATCGAAGCGGGCGCGCAGATCATCCTCACCAATACCTTCGGCGCGAATCTCTACAAGCTGGCGACACACGGTCTGGAAGGCAAGCTTGCCGAGATCAACCGCGCGGGCGTGGATTTGGCC
>JBNGDO010000073.1:4104-23638 GCA_049975385.1 Anaerolineae bacterium
TGTGGGAAGCGGGCGCGGACGTCATCGGCGTGAACTGTTCCGGTGGCCCCGCACAGCTCGTGCGCCTCGTCCAGCAGATGAAGGAGACCGTGCCAGAGGGGCGCTTCTGGGTGAAGCCGAACGCGGGTTGGCCCGAACAGGTCGCGGGGCGGATCATGTACCCGGCGACGCCGGAGTACTTCGGCGAGTATGCCTGGGCATTCTGCCAGGCCGGCGCCGATATGATCGGCGGGTGCTGCGGGACGACACCCGCGCACATCGCGGCGTTCCGCGCGGCGCTGGACGCCGGCCCGCCCGTGGTCTGCGCGCCGCTCGAGCGCGCGGCGACGTTGCACCCGGTCCACGAAGGGATCTCGCCGGATCGGCCCTCGTGTCTATCCCAAAAGCTGAGAGAGGGGCAGTTCGTGCTCGCCGTAGAGATGGACCCGCCGCGCGGCCTTTCGACGCACAAACTGTTGGCGGGGGCGACGCTGCTGTCCGAAGCTGGGGCCGACGTCATCAACGTGGCCGACAGCCCGATGGCGCGGATGCGGATGAGTCCGTGGGCGGTCTGCGCTTTGGTCCAGGACAAGGTGGGCATCGAAAGCACGCTGCACTTTCCCATTCGCGGGCGCAACCTGCTGCGCGTCCAGGGAGACCTGCTGGCGGCGCACGCGCTGGGTGTCCGCAACGTCTTCGTGGTGATGGGCGACCCTACCTCCATCGGCGATTACCCGGAGGCGATGGACGACTACGATCTCGTGCCCACGGGGCTGATCAAGCTCATCAAGGAGGGCTTCAACGTGGGCGTGGATCACGCGGGGAGCGACATCGGCCAGCCGACGACGTACTTCGTGGGCGCGGCGCTGAACCTCACGCCGACGGACCCCGAAAACGAGATCAAGGTGCTGCGGCGCAAGCTGCGTTCGGGCGCGGATTTCTTCCTCACGCAGCCGGTGTATGATCCACCGGCGGCGCGGGCGTTCCTCGACCGGTACGCGGAGAAGTACGGTCCGTTGAGCAGGCCGATTCTGGTGGGCGTTTTGCCGTTGTATGGCGTGAAGCACGCGCGTTTCCTGCACAACGAAGTGCCGGGGATCACGATTGCACCCGAATTCTTCGCGCGGCTGGAGACGGCGGGCAAGGACTCGCCGCACGAAGGCGTGCGCATCGCGCTGGAGCTGATCGCCCAGATGCGCGACTGGGCCGGCGGCATTTACCTGATGCCCGCGTTCAGTCGTTACGATTTGGCGGCGGAGATTGTGGAGTCAATTCACCAGACCTGACAGGTCTTCTGAGACCTGTCAGGTCTACTTACCGGAGAGACAAGCTCTTACCACGAATCTTCACCAATTTTCACGAATAGAAATCCAAAATTAGTGTGGATTCGTGAAGATTCGTGGTTTGTTTCTCCAAGGAGGTGTACATAGAAGAAAGTAGCTGCTTTTGTATCAATTGAGGTAGACTAAAGGAGGTTATCTTTGAAATCTTCAACCCGAGCATTTATTGAGAAAGCGCGTAAGATCCCCGGTTTTTCGCTGTTCGATTTTATCCACGGTTACATTTATGGACGTTGGCCTTATTTCTACATCGGGACGGCGCTCAATCCGCCGCGCCTGTTGCGCCCGCTGGCAAAGTTCGCCGATTGGCTGATCCGCCGCCGCGAAATGAGCCGCCATAAAGACGGCAACGGGTATGAACCGGCTTCCCCCACGATTGCTGATACCTACCACGGCAAGGTTGTCCCGCTGGACGAGGCGGCGCGGCTGGTGCGGGTGCACGAAGAGGTGCGCCTGACCGCGCCGGAGCACGTCATCCCCTTTGCCGTCGCCCGCGACATCGTGATGGAGCATCCCGACCACATCGTCGTGCTGGACTGTCCCTGCCGGATGGCGCGTGAGAATCCGTGTCTGCCGCTCGACGTGTGTCTTATCGTGGGCGAGCCGTTTGCTGCCTTCATCCTCGATCACCAACCGGACCACGCGCGTCGCATCACGCCGGACGAGGCGGTGGACATCCTCACAGCCGAGGACCGGCGCGGGCACGTGCATCACGCCTTCTTCAAGGACGCGATGCTGCAACGTTTCTACGCCATCTGTAACTGCTGCTCGTGCTGCTGTGGCGCGATGCAGGCGCATCAAAACGGCGTGCCGATGTTGATCTCGTCGGGCTACGTCAGCCAGGTGGACGAGGAACGCTGTGTAGGTTGCAGCGCGTGCGTCGAGAAGTGCCAGTTTGGCGCGCTGGCATTGCAGGATGGGCATGTCGCAGTGGATGTGGCGGCTTGTATGGGATGCGGCGTGTGCGTCAACGTGTGCCCGCAAGAGGCGTTGTCTTTGGTGCGTCTTGCAGAACGGCCGGCACCGTTGGAAATCCACGCGTTGATGGCGTAAGCTGTCATTGCCTAGATGTAACGAAGCTGTTCTCGAAATTCGTCGGCTGTGGAAGAATCCAGAATCGTAAGTAGCTTGCGAACAACGATCGAGCTGTCTCGCCGGCGCTTGGCAATGATGATTCCCCAATGCGGGTGTCTGTTCTCGAGGTAGTGCTTGTGAAGCTTTTCAAAATCTTGGCGGTTGTGTGTTACGATGGCTCTTTGTTGCGCAACCGCGAAAGTAAGTTGTGCTTCGTCTGCCAGGGATAGACGTTGTGTATCGCGGGCGCACAACACATTAAAACCGCGATGGCGTAAGTTTTCTACGATTTCGTTCGCAATATCTTCGTCGAAATAGAGGCTGATGTAAACAGGCAGCAACTCGGCATCGGCGCGTTCAGTCATCGACTGGAACCTGGTTCAGGCGAATATAGTTCTCAATTTCGTCACGGTGATCGTCGTAGTAACTCAGCGCCGCAAAGATGTGTGATAGGCGTAAATGGGGTAACTTCCGGGCAATGTCTTCTGGAGCATCGCCGAATTTCCAGTGCTCAACAATGGCGCGTACAGCCGTGCGGGTTCCGACGATGACCGGTTCGCCACCGAGAATATCGTCTGTTTTGGCAATATAGGGATGTGCGGATAGACTGTCTTGTGCCTCTTTGCTTGCAGGCGTAGTTAGCAAATCCTGAAGTTTATGGATTTGGCTTTCCAGATTATTCAGATACGCTATCATAGCAGAAGTTTCATGGATGATATCGGGCATTGTATTGTCCTTCTTGATATTGATGCAAGCGTTAATCCTATTGTAGCATAAAACTGGACTTTCGACTTGAGACTTTGGACTATTTTCGCAAAGGAGTTGTGATATGGAACCGACAGAGAATTCCCCTATCGTTTTGCGCAGCGATCGCCTGACGGTCGAGATCGCCCAACCGGGCAGTGTCTACCGCGGCACGCGCTTCGATTGGACGGCCTTTATCACACAGGTGACGCTGGACGAGACGCACACGTTCTGCGTGCCCGAATCGCTTGAGCTGGGGCAGGGAACCGGCGGGATCGGGCTGTGCGGGGAGTTCGGCATCGAGGAGCCTGTCGGCTACGACGACGCGCAGCCGGGCGATCCGTTCCCCAAGCTGGGCATCGGCCTGCTGGCGCGCCCGGACGAACAGCCGTACAACTTCTTCCGGCCCTACGAGATCGTCGCGCCGTTCCCCATCCACGTGACGTCGAATGCGACCCAGGCGACGTTCACCGTTGAACCGCTGGACTGCCGGGGCTACGCCGTCCGGCTGACGAAGATGGTGACGGTGGAAGGCGCAGGGCTGACAATTGCCTACGCGCTGGAAAACGTGGGCGAGAAGCCGGTTGTGACGACCGAATATGTCCACAACTTCATGGGCATTGATGGACACGCTATCGGGCCGGACTACCGGCTCAGGATGCCTTACACCATCGGCCTTGCCGCGCAGGAGGGACCATTTGCTGAGCGCCTCAAACACATGATGGCGATCCTCGATGTGCAAGGCGGCGACATCCGCTGCAAGACCACGCCGGAGCACCCGTTCTACTGCCGTCCGCTTGGTTTCGCCAAGACTGACGCGGCACAGTGGGAGCTACTCCACGAGCCGACCGGTGTCGGTATGCGCGAGTATGACGATTTTGCGCCTGCTCGCGTTGCCGTGTGGGGGGAAGCGCACGTCATCAGCGCCGAAGTCTTCGTGCTGGTCAATGTGCAGCCCGGTGAAACGCAGCGCTGGACGCGGCGCTACGAGTTTTTCGCGTAAGGCGTTTTTATCAGCAGATTTAGCAGATTAAGAAGATTTTTGTCTTCTTATCTGCTAAATCTGCTTAATCTGCTGACTATACTTAGGAGCACAACCATGAAAACGATCGTCATTCTGTCCGATTCCCTTAATCGTCATTACCTGCCGATGTACGGCAACGAGTGGGTGATTGCGCCCAATCTGGCGCGGTTCGCCGAGCGCGCGGTGATCTTCGACAATCACTGGATCGGCTCCGCGCCGTGCATGCCCGCGCGGCGCGATATGCTTACCGGACGGCTGAATTTCCTCGAGCGCGAGTGGGGTGGGGTGGAGCCGTTCGATATCCCCTTCCCGCACCTCTTGCGCGATGAGGCGGACGTTTTTTGCCACATGGAGACCGATCACTACCATTATTTCCACGCCGGCGGTGAAAACTATCACATGCCGTTCAACACCTGGGCCTTGCACCGTGGGCAGGAATCCGATACGTTCGTGTCGCGCGTGGCGTCACCGGAGGAACCGGAGCATTTGGGGAAGTGGCGCGCGCAGTACGCGAAGAACCAACTTGCGTTCAAGACGGAGGCCGACTTTTCGACGCCGCAGACGTTCCAGGGCGCAATCGACTGGCTCAAGGCGAACGAGGGCGCGGATAATTACCTGCTGTGGGTGGAAGTCTTCGATCCGCACGAGCCGTTCGATTGCCCGCAGGAGTATCTCGACATGTACGGCGACGACTGGGACGGGCCGCTCTACAACTGGAGCGCCTACGACAAGGTGGACGAGGAAAGCAAGGCCACGCGGCACCTGCGCGAGCAGTACGCCGCCACGCTCACGATGATGGATGCATGGTTCGGCAAGCTGCTGGATGAACTGGAACGCCAGAACGCCTTCGAGGACACACTCATCATCGTCACCACAGACCACGGCCATCTCCTCGGCGAGCGCGGCCTGACCGGCAAGAACAACTGGCACTGCTGGAATGAGCTGGCGCACATCCCGCTGATGGTCCATTTGCCCGGCGGCGCGCGCGCGGGGGAGCGTCGACGGCAACTCACGCAGAACATCGACATTATGCCGACGCTCTGCGATTACTACAACGTGCCCATCGAGCATCCGATCCACGGCGAATCGTGGAAACCGCTACTGGAGGCCAATGCGCCCGCACGACGTAAAGCCGCGCTCTACGGTTGGTACGGGCAAACGGTCAATGTTACCGATGGGCGCTATACCTACTTCCGCGCGCCCGTCACCGAGGAAAACCAGCCGTTATACCATTACTTCCTCACGCCCGGCTCCTTTAGCTTCCGCGACGTGTGCCCGCTGAGCTTCTACGATGAGGCAGAGTTGGGCTTGTGGCTACCCTACACGGATTATCCCGTCATCCGCGCCCGCGCGCATAGGCGTCGCAGTCCCGATTGGGCCGACAACCATCTCTACGACATCAAGAACAATCCCGCGCAGACGCGGAATCTTGCCGGAACAGAAGCTGAGATTGAGTATACTGTGCTCCTCGCCGAAACGATGCAGGCGATGGATGCGCCGCCGGAGCAGTTTGAGCGGTTGGGGTTGGAAGAGTCATAAATGATGGGTCAGAGCAGTTGTTCTACGCTATCCCTAAGGCTTCGGCCCGTGCATTTTCCTCCGCAGCGATGCGGATGCCTTCCTTCTCGTTGACGCGGGTCAGCAGGATGATGCCGCCGACGAAGAAGATCATCAGCGATACGATGCTCAGGCGGCTCGACCCCATCAATTGTCCAACAATGCCGAACAGCAGCGGCCCGAAGATCCCCGCGAATTTGCTGGATACGTCGTAGAAGCCGAAGAATTCCGCGCTACGGGCTTTCGGCGCCATCAGCCCGAACAGGCTGCGACTGAGCGCCTGTGTGCCGCCCTGCACCATCCCCACGCCGAAGGCCAGCGCCCAGAAGTGCCACGGCTGGCTCATGAAGAAGCCGCCCACCATCAGCAGCGCGTACCAGCCCAGCCCCACCATAATCGAGCGTTTGGTGCCGAGCTTGCGGCTGAACTTGCCGAAGAGCAGCGAGAAGGGGATGCCCACGAACTGCGTCAGCAGCAGCGCGCCGATCAAGTCGATCATCCCGATGCCGATTTCCGCACCGTAGATCGTCGCCATCTTGATCACCGTGCCGATGCCGTCGTTGTAAATCCAGAAGGCGATCAGGAACTTGAACAGCTCGCCGTATTTGCGGATCTCGCCCAGCGTCTGCCCGATGCGCTGGAAGCTGGCGCGCACCGGATTGACGCCCGCGCCGATGCCCTCGGTGTTCGCAGGTGGCTCGGGGACGCGCCGTAGCAGCGGGATCGTGAACACGGCCCACCAGATTGCCACCGTGAGGAACGATAGGCGCGTGCCCAGGGTGCTGTCCGGCCAGATCACCATGATCATCACGATGTTGATGGCGAGCAAGATGCCGCCGCCCAGGTAACCGAGCGCGTATCCTTTAGAGGAGACGAAGTCGATGTCGTCCTCACCGGCGATGTGGGGTAGTAGTGAGTCGTAAAAGATGTACGAACCGGCTAACCCTACCGTCCCCACGAAGAACAGGATGAGCGTCGGCCAGACCATGCCGGTGTCCATAAACGTCAGCAACGCCGTGGCGAAGATGCCGATTGCCGCGAACGTCGCCAGGAGCCGTTTCTTGTTCCCCATATAATCGGCGATGCCGCCAAGGACGGGGGCCAGCAGCGCGGAGACCAGCAGCGCGATGGAGTTGGTGTAACTCCAATACACCGTGGGTAGGTTGCCGCCCAGATGCGCCCCGATCACGTTCTCGAAGAAGACCGGCAAGACGGCGGCCTCGACAGTCGTCGAAAAGGCCGAGCTGCCCCAATCGTACATACACCAGGCGTTGACAATTTGACGTTGCACAAAGGTTTTGACGGACTTGGCATGATTCATGGTTAAGTTCCTTTCACTGCGTGGATAGATTTGTTTGATACAAAACGTGACGCGTGAAGCGTAAAAATCAATCACGCCTCACGCCTCACGTTCTACACGTTGCTTTCCGCCAGGGGCAGGGTGAAGTAAAACGTGCTGCCCCGTCCCACCTCGCTTTCGACGCCGACCTGCCCGTTGAGCTTCTCCGCAATGCGTCGCACGATGGATAACCCTAACCCATATCCCTTTACTCTAATTTGACCGAGCCGGGTGAAGGGCGTAAACAAGCGGGTTTGTTCTTCCGGCGTCAACCCTCTGCCGTTATCGCGGACCCAAAAATATACCTGGCCGTTGTTTAGGTTCTTCGCACCGACTTCGACGCGCGGAGGCTTTCCTCCATATTTGATCGCGTTGCTGACGTAGTTGACGAGGATTTCCTCAACCCAGGGTTGGTAGCCGATCACAGCAGGCCAGAAGTCAGGCAAAATGATCTCCGCCTGGCTCTCTGCGATGGCGTCACCAAGACGGTGTTGGATTTCCTGGACAATGCTCGGTAGATCGACATTTTCCGTCGGAACGTCCTCGATCTTTCGCACGCTGGCTAACAGCAGCAACGCATCGACGATACTGACAACTTTGCGCCCGTTTTGCGCGATGATGCTGCAATAATAGGCGACCTTATCCATGGAAATATGGTCACCACGCTTTTCCAGGAGATCGCTAAAACCGATCACAGAGGCCAGAGGAGCTTTCAAATCATGAGCTACGGTATGGGCGTATGCATCCAGCTCTTCGTTGCGCTTCTCGAGTTCGAGCGTGCGTTGCGCCAGGCGCTCTTGCGCCTGCCGGTGTTCGGCGATCTCCGCACGCAGTTCGGCGGTGCGTGCCTCAACCAGTTCCTCTAGTTGGAGGTTGATCTGCGCGAGTTCCGCAGTGCTTTGGTCGATGAGCTGATCCACCACTTTCGATGGCAGCGCGAGGGCAAAGGTGAAGAATACCGGAACAACAATTTCCGCTGGCGCAAATCGATAAAACACTCCAACAGCGATGATGATGGCAGATGCGGCTAAGGCGTATCGCAGGGCAGGACGAAATCCCAATACCAACCCTAACGTAAAAGTGCCCACGTGAAGCATAAGCATAATCATGAGGTAATCGTTCTGCAATTCTAGGGTATAAACTAACAATCCGGTGATGCAAACCATAGCGCCCCAGGCGAAAGTGAGCATTGCGCGTGATAGCGACTGCGAGAGTTTGCTGAGTGAATAGAGCGCTGCCACGCCTATGCCCAACATCAAAACAATGTATAAGCCATCTGGCGGTTCCTTGTTGATGATCCGCATCACGATGTGGAGGATTGTGCCAAGCGTGGGAAATACAGCGTATCCTCCCAGGATCCACCGTGCTGCGTTGATGCGTGCCTTTTCTCCGGGTAGTGTGTGCACGTTAGCTACTCCCAGAAATTGCCGGCTTTTCTAATTCTGCCTTCTTTGCGCCCCTTGTCATAAACCTCCCACCAGCGCTCGACCACTTTATGCAATTGTTTGTCCTCGAAGGCGCTGCGAAACGCCGCCTTCTCTTGTTCGGTGAGATCGCCGTAGGGGCATGCCGCAAAAACGGCTTCGAATCCTTTCGCTTCTACGTCTTTGACGAAATCCCGGCAAAGAAAGACATGTCCTGCCAGCCACAGTATATCCTGATGCCCCTTTAACATGACGCTCCTTTTGTGTCGACTTCTCCACTCCATTATGACAGAAACGGGATATGCCTTTATTGTATGCCGATCTGGATTTTATGCCAGAAGGCAATTGTCGTATCGGAAAATTACCATACAATAACACGGATGTTTGTTAGAGCATTCCATGCGACTTGCGCGACTTTATCGCGTAGTGTACATGGTCATTGCGAGAGTTCTACATGGATCTTAGTGTGAAAGGCGATCTTGGATATGGAAAACACAGCTTTAGTCGAAGTCCAAAACCTGTACAAACGTTATGCCCCCAATGATTTATACGCGGTCGCCGACGTCTCTTTCGAGATTCATTCGGGCGAGCTGTTTAGTTTGCTCGGGCCGAACGGCGCGGGCAAGACGACGACCATCTCGGTGATCAGCACACTGCTGGAGCCTACTTCTGGCGAGGTACGCGTGGACGGTCACGACGTACAGCGCGCGCCCATGGCCGTGCGGCGCGTTATCGGCGTGGCGCCTCAAGAGCTGGCACTCTACGACGACCTGACGGCGCACGAGAATCTGCGTTTCTGGGGTGAGATGCGCGGTCTGCACGGCGCAGAGCTACAGGCCGAAATTGCCGAAAAGCTGGCACTGATGGAGTTGGTCGACCGCGCCAAAGATCGCGTGAGCACGTTCTCCGGCGGGATGAAGCGTCGCCTCAACCTGGCGGTGGGCTTGTTGGGCCATCCTAAACTCCTCATGCTCGACGAGCCGACCGTCGCCATCGACCCGCAAAGCCGCCGCTACATCCTCGACTGGGTCAAAAAACTGCGCGAGCAGGGCGTGACTATTCTCTACACCACCCACTACATGGAAGAGGCCCAGGAGTTGAGCGATCGCATCGGCATTATCGATCACGGAAAACTCATCGCGTTGGGGACGTTGGATGAATTGACCCAACTCGTAGGCCAGCACGAGACGCTGTGCCTGCAACTGCTCCAGGAAGGGGGTGGTGCGGAATTGGCGGCAGCGCTCCAGCCGCTTGAGGGGGTCATTCAGGCCAGTGCGACCGACGGCGAGGTGCTGGTCAATGTCACCTCGGCGGAGGAGACCCTGGCGAGCGTCATCGGGGTGGCGACGGGGCTAGGCCTCAGCGTGCGCACCATCGAAATCCGCGAACCGAACCTGGAGGCCGTCTTCTTGCACCTGACCGGCCGCGCGTTGCGGGATTGACGAGGGCGTATGCGCAAACTGGCAACTCTCGCGTTCAAAGAAGTGGTGGTGACGTTCCGCGACGTCGGCGCGTTGGTGACGATGCTGGCGACGCCATTGGTGCTCACACTGGTGATGCTGGCGGCATTTGGCAACGGGGACAGCACGCCGATCTCCGACATTCCCGTGCTGCTGTTGAACCGGGACGCGGGCATCTTTGGGCAGGAGCTAACCGGCGTCTTCTACTCGGCGTCGGTGAGCGACCTGGTGACGCCGGCCCTGGTGACGGATGAGGCTGCGGCTGTCGCTGCCGCCCGCGCGCGCGTGGACGCCGACGAGGTCGCCGCACTCGTCATCATCCCGGAGGACTTCAGCGCGCGCCTCTTGCCATTCGCCGCGCGGGCGGAGGAACTCACCGGTGTGGATGTGACCGCGCTTACGCCCGATGCGACCCTCACGCCGGAGCAGCAGGCCGGTCTGGCGCGGGCCTACCTGGAGAGCCAGATGCAGTCCGAAGATTCGGACGCCGACCCGGCAATCGTCGAAATCTACGCCAGCCCCGACCGGCGTATCAGCGCGTTGGTTGTCAAGGCCATTGTCAGCCAGAGCCTTGAGCGGATGAACATCCAGATTGCGGGGACGACCAACATCGTCGCCCGTTTGGCAGCGGGGATGATCCGGGCCGGGCAGACCGATGCGGACGTGGCTGCCGCGATGGGGGCGCTACAGGCCGGGTCCGCCGGGCAAAAGGCTGCCGGAGGCGCGGACGCCGAGTTGCCCATCAAGCTGCGCATCACCTCCGCGACGGGACGGGGATTTAGCTGGCTCGGCTATTATGCCTCGGCCATGGCGGTACTCTTCCTGATGTTCGCCGTGACCTCCGGCGGGCGCACGCTGTTGGCGGAGCGGCAGCGCGGCACACTGCCCCGTCTGCTCCTCTCTCCGTCACCCGCGTTGACCATCCTGCTCGGCAAAATGGGCGGCATCGTGCTGACTGGCGTGCTGCAGATGCTCATCCTCTGGGGGGCGACCACGCTCATCGGCGCGTACTGGGGGCATCCGGTCGGCGTGCTGCTGACGATCGTCCTGCTCGTGACCTGCGCCTCCAGCGTCGGCGCGCTCATCTCCGCGTGGGCGACGACGCCGGGACAGGCCGGTGCCATCGGCACAGCAATCACGCTGATCGGTGGGGCGCTTTCCGGCAGCTTCTTCGTCCGCTGGAACCTGCCGCTGTGGGTGCAGTACCTCAGCCTCGTCACGCCCAACGCCTGGGGTATCGAAATCCTCGGGCGCTTGCAGGCCGGGCGCCCGCCGTCGGCCATCCTGCCCTGGCTCGGTGGGATGCTGTTGCTGACCGTCGTCTATTACGGCCTGGCGCTGGTGGGGTTTAGAAGGCAGTTCAAGTGATTGGCGATTAGTAATTGGTGATCAGTAACCAGTAATCGGGGGATAAGTATCGTAGAGTAACGGCTTACTGATTCCCAGTTATCGATTACCGGTTAACTCTACTCCAAGGAGCTAAAATGCATCGTTTGTGGGGCATTATTCGTACAGAATTTCTACGCCGGTTCGATGGGCCGGCGGCGTGGGTCTTTTTTCTGCTGTTGCCCCTCCTCTTCACTGCCGCCGTTGGGGCGGGGTTGCGGGGGATGATGGACCCATCGGATGCGCCACCGGAAGAAATCCGTGTAAGTCTGGCGGTCATCCAACAGGATGAAGGCCCGCTGGTGGACGCGCTCTTCGCGGCGTTGGAGGGCGTGAACTTCGATCTGGATATCGTGGACACGTTCCCCGACGATGTCTTCGGCCTGACCGTTCCGGCGGATTTTTCCGAACGCCTGCTGGCCAGTGAGGCAGTCGAACTTACCCTCCACATCCGCAGCGACAGCAGCAACGCGCCGGCGGTGGAACAGGCCGTGCGGGCCGCGATTGGGCGGGTGGGCGGCGCGGCACTCGTCGCCCGGAATGGGGTGGCGCAGGCCCGCGAGGCGGGTCTGGTCGCCGAGGACGAGGAGGCTGCCTTCTTCGCCGATCTGCTGCTCGACACGCTCGATGCCGTCGAAACGCCTGCGGCTGTGGCAGAGGTCGTCTGGCCGGAGGGCGTGACGCTGGCGACCGACACGCGGGATATGGCGAATAGCGCGGAGCACGCGTCTGCCGGCCAGATCGTCACCTGGGTGCAGATCACCTTACTCGGCGCGGCGGAAGTGTTGGTAGACGAGCGGCTGCGCGGGACGCTCAAACGGATGTTGATTATGCCCACATCGCGCGCGCTCATCCTCGGTGGCAAAGTCCTGGCGACGGTGCTCTCGGGACTGCTGCAAATCGCCATCCTGCTGGTCGGTGGCGCGGTGCTGTTCAACGTGGGGTGGGGCCGTGCGCCACTGGCTGTGACGGCGATCTCCGTCGCGTTTACGCTGGCCGTCGCGGGGATGGGCCTGCTGCTGGCGACTTTCGTGAAAACCGGCGGGCAGGCCAGCAGCGCCGTCACGGGGGTGGCGATGACGACCGCGGCTCTGGGCGGCGCGTGGTTCCCCTTGGAGGTGACGCCGCCGCTGTTCCGCCAGATCGTGCAAGTTTTGCCCTCCACCTGGGCCATGCGCGCCTACACGGACATCCTGGCGCGCGGCGCGACGCTGGGCGATGTGTTGCCGAGTGTTGGTGTACTCCTGGGCTTCACCGTCGTGTTTACCCTCGCCGGTGTCCTGCGTTTCAACCGGTATGTGTAACAGTTAGCTGCTTGCTCTGCGCCCCCGTCCCCGGGGGCGCGAAAGGCGACGCCGTAGCAGATATTTCGTGTGATTCGCGGTTCAATTTGGGAGGTATCGAAATGCAACCACGTGACATTATCCTGGCCAATATCAACCACGAAAACCCGCCGCGCGCGGGGATGACGTTCGACCGTGGGCGGGTCAACGACATGCTCGGTTGCGGTCTGCATCCGCATGGCTACGAGCAGAAACGCTGGACCGAAGGGCCGCGCGAATACTACGACGACGAGTGGGGCAACCTCTGGGTGCGGATGCGCGACGGCTCGTTCAAGGGCGAAATCTTCAAGCCCGCCATCGAAGACTGGTCGCAGCTCGACGCGTTGCAGCCGCCCGACTACTCGCATCCCGACTGCGCGGCGTTTATGACGGCACTCTTCGCCGAACCGACGGACACAGCGGGTGCAGACGTCCGGTTCAAAATCGCCCACATCGGCGGGTGGATTTTCGACAACGCGCGCTACTTGCGCAAGATGGAAGTCTACTTCGCGGATATGGCGCTCTATCCCGATGAACTCAAGCGGATGCACCAGATTGTGGCCGGTGTCTACGAGCAGAAGATTCACCTGGCGGGCAAGGCCGGAGCGGACGGCATCATGATCGGCGAGGACATGGGTACGCAGACGGGCCTGCTCTTCAGCCCCAAGATGTTCCGCGAGTACTTCAAGGCGATGTATACCCGGCTGATGGGCATCGCGCACGACTACGGGATGAAGGTGCTGATGCATTCCTGCGGGCAGAACTGGGTCATCGTCCCCGACCTGCTGGATGCGGGCGTGGACGTCTTCCAGTTCGACCAGCCTGCACTCTACGATATGCCCAAGCTGGCAGCGCTGCTCGAGGAACGCAAAGCCGCGCTGTGGAGTCCGGTGGACATCCAGAAAATCCTTCCTACCGGTGATCGCGCCACCATCGAAGCCGGCGCCAGGGAGATGTACGACATCTTTGAAGGCGGCCTCATCTGCAAGAACTACCCCGACCTGCACGGTATCGGCGTCGAACCGGAGTGGGATATGTGGGCATACAATGTGCTCTGCGAGGAGGCGGGGCTACCGGTTTCCTCAACGGATTGAACGGATTTCAACGGATTCTTTCCTTACTCCCCGTTTGACAAATTTCGGTCCCGTGGTATTATCTGCATCGTTTAGGGGGCGTAGTGTAGTGGTTAACATGCCGGCCTGTCAAGCCGGAGACCGCGGGTTCAAGTCCCGTCGCTCCCGCTCGTGTATACAATTGGGTCAACTGGAACTTCAGTTGGCCCATTTAAATTATTACCTAATACTAGGTGATAATTTGAGCGCAAGGTTATTCTTTTTACCACCTTCCCATCAATATACACGCGCTCGACACTGAGTTTAACTAACTCGCTTTGTGCCTCTGGATCATGTTTTAACCTTTCCCAATGCTCGCTGAAATGCTCAAGTAGATTGGCTGCCTGCTGTAGATCGTCATCAGGTACGGGTGTCAGTTTCTCTAGTTCGCGTTGGAGTTCGATTCGTTTTTCGAGATATTCCTCTTGGTTTACAAAGAAACCATGATCCCAACGTGTATCCATGCGCTGGATGATGTTGCGTATTTCGTCTAGGCGTTCCTCTAGATTGCGCTCTCCCAAGATTTTGCTGACAGCTTCGGTGACGCCGTTGCGCCAGTTCTTTGGTGGCTTCAGGCTCATTAGGGTGCGGACAACTTGTTCATCGATACTTTCCACTGTGACGCTGGTTTGGTCACACTCATACCCGAGCTCTTTGGCGCGACATCTGTAGTAACGATGTAAGCCGCCCTTTTGTGCCTGACAACGCATTTTTCCATAGAATCTGAAGGTCTTGCCTTCGGGCGGGTGGACGAAACAACAGCGATGGCAATAGACTATATCGCGCAATAGGTAATGATTGTATCGTTTTGTAGCTTGTCGGTGAGTCCGACGTTTCGCTCGAACTTCCATACACCTGTCAAAAAGCTCCTCATCAATCACGGCTTCGTGCTGGCCATCGAACCATTGCACTGGTGCTGCATAGGAACGGCGGCCATCAGCTCCGCGCTTATATTTACTGTCTAGTTTGAGACCTACAAAGAATTTCGGTTCGGAGTGGTTGAGACTGGTGTTTTGTTTGGTCGTTCTCTGCACACCTTCCTTTCAAGTGTGGATTGCTAATTTAACAGTATCACGATATATTATAATCGATAAAGATTATAACGTCAACTTGTATTTCAATCAAGATTACCTTATAATTGTGTTAGAATTACCATCTTTATCGACGACGTTAACAATAAATGATAAAAACTGAAAATGGGGGAACAACTCAGCCTAGCCTGGACGCTTTACTCTCCCTTGCTGAAGCTGCTAAACTCAGCGGGCTCTCTGCGAGTCACCTGCGCTTACTCGTAAGGCGTGGTGAAATCTGGGGGATTAAACTAGGGCGTAACTGGTTCACGACCAAGCAGGCGGTTGAGAAATATCAAGCGATTGGACACAAACCAGGACCTAAGAAAAGCATAGGTTCCTGATGGGATATTAGGGACACCTTAAATGCAATCGATAAAGATTATAAACCACATTACTTCTCCCGAGTACTGTTAGTTCACTTCCTCTATTACGATTCACCTCGAAGTAAATAACGCCACCGGTTGCTCTTGCTTCACCTGGTGCCAGACCGGATCGGTCAATACGTTGACATTTTTCAGCCATTCCATTGTGGTAAACAAGAATGTTCCTGCTCCCGCACCGGCCACTTGCTGCGTTTGCTGCATCAAGTGCCGCATTCGTGTCGCACCTGTGGTCACGATCAACCATCGCCCCGAATTGTCACCGAAACGCATCCTGTAAGCTTTGCTTCTAATGTAAGCTAGTCCCGGTACTACTTTCTCCCTGCCGAAACGCGCATTCGTGTGCGTGGCATTATCCAGTTCCAGCAGCAGCCGGGCGCGCGCAAATGAACCCTTTTTCGAACGTTGATGATTGATAATGACGAAGTAACTGTCGGGATAGATGCGACGCTCCATCTTTCTCATCTGCCCGGTGCGGTTGGCTATCCGGTAAGTGATCACATCACCATCAGCACGGAAAATCCCTTCGTGCTGCCAGGTTTCCAGTATCAGGTGGGGTAGGGTACTGATGTCTCGTTCCACGTCGAGTTGAAAGTCAATCACTGCCAGATCGTGGGCGAGTTGATTCCAGCGGGGTTCGCGTAGCCAATGCAGACCACCATTGCGTATTTGTTTAGCCAGTTTGCGTAGCTGATTTTCTCCAGCGTTTGCAGGTGGCACCACCGTTACATTTTGCTGCCCGGCGATCCAGATAATGCCGCGCCAGCCAAGCCAGTAGATGGGTTCTGGGACGGGATGTACTCGTCGGTGCTCTGCCGTAGGACGTGCCAGATAGTCATTATCTACGAGTTTGCCCAATCGTTTCTGCCCGGCGCGTAGTGTGGAAGTAGGCCAGAAGCGCGCCTTAAGGTGACGGCGTGCCAGGATGCCGTCGTGATAATAAATAGCGGACAGGATTTCCCCGTCGCGTGTCTGGAATCGCATAGGTTAGTAAGTTTTGATTTGTAACGCTCCGCCGATCTGTGGACGGTTATTTGGGCTTTCTCTTGAGATATTTGTACAGCGTGGGTTTTGAGACATCGAGGATCTGGCATATCTCCTTGATCGTGTAGCGCTTTTCGGCGTAGAGCTTGCGCGCTAGTTCGATCTTTTTGCCATCCAGCTTCTTGGGCCGTCCCCCTTTACGTCCGCGGGCGCGCGCTGCCGCGAGACCGGCGCGGGTGCGCGCCCGGATGAGATTGCGCTCGAATTCCGCCAATGCCCCAAAGACGTGGAAGATGAGCTTTCCCCCACTGGTCGTGGTGTCGATGGATTCTTGCAAGCTGCGCAGCCCAATTCCTCGCTTCTCCAGTCCGGCGACGATTTCGATGAGGTCCTTCAACGAGCGTCCCAATCGATCTAAGCGCCAGACGAGCAAGGTGTCGCCTTCGCGCACGTACTCCAATGCGGACTTGAGGCCGGGACGGTCGCTGCCTGCACCGCTGATGCGGTCTTCGAAGATGCGTTGGCATCCGGCCTGCTTGAGGGCGTCGGTCTGCAAGGTGAGGTGTTGTTCGTGCGTGGAAACGCGGGCGTAGCCGATTAACATATGTGAGAGGTAAGGAAACTCATCAAAGAGGCGGGTTTCGTTACATAGATTAGTTTACCAAGTTTGTTGACTGTGCGTCAAGCAGTAAACGTGAAAAGCCCACGCAACGAGTAGGGGAGTAAAGAAACCGACCGTTTTTTGAACGGTCGTGAGTGCAAGAGGAACAATGTTTGTGCTGTAGCCTTGCACTTAGAACAAAGAGGAAATTCAGTACTCTGATGGCAGTAAAAACGTAGTCGCACTTCTATCTGCCTCGGTGATTACCCAAATTCTGGTACCCGTCTCCAGTGTGTAGGCAGAGAGTATCCTGAATCCTTGCTCTACCGATAAGTCATTCTCCGCTTGATCCTCGTCGTCTAACTCGCCCCAATCGCCGGTGACGTGCCTGGCCAGCAGCGCCAGTGGGTGTTGCCCGGCTTCTTCCAGCGCGTTCAGTGCCCCCGGTGTACCCACGACTTGCCCCAAGCTGAACAGCGGCTTGAACGTAGCATCTTCGTCTTCAGTGGTTTTCCCGGTTTCGGGATGGTAAGTATCTTGTTCTGTCATACGTGTTGTGGTGGTGTTGCGGACGGGAAAAGGGGAGTGCCTTCTCGGTCGAGGAGTCCTTCTACATTTTCAACAGCATTGCCTAAAACGCGGTATTCATCGACCGCGGCGGCTTCCAGGAAATCCCACTCGATCTCCTGTTCCTTGAGAGCCGTGTAGAGGTCCATCCCGGCGTCCTCACCCATTGCTGCGTGATGCACACAGACGATGAGCCGGTCCGGGGCGTCATCCAGATACAGCGCGTCAGAAAGCCACCAGTAGCGCACCGGATAACCGAGTTGTTGGGCTTGTGTGATAACCGTAGCGACATCCTTTTGTCGCGCTTGTGCGCTCTCGAAGATGTAGGCTGCATAGAAACGGCGGGGGTCAAGGTGTTCTTTATGGTGATGGGGCAGAGGTCGTTCAGGATGCGTCATATTGCTTCCCCAATGGCGGCTGACGACACCATCTAGGGTTTCTTGAGCAGGTCGTTGGGGCCGACGGCGCGCAAGAGGTGGGGTTGTTTGGCCATTGTGCGGGTAGTATATCAGATCGGATGAGATTATTCCAGAGGAATCGTACGGAGCTATCTACGCAGTGACCATCTCGAAAGCGGGAATGTCGGTCAGTGTTGGAGCACGGGCACGCGGACGGTGAACGTCTGCCGAAGCCGCCTGCACATTGCGTTGAGCTTCAGCGTATGGGATGCCGTATCGCCTAAGACTTTCACATTTGACTGCTTCGACCTGCGCATCGGTGGCAGTATAGCGCGGGATGGTCAGCGTCTTCATCCTAACGACCGTGCCGTCGCGGTGGGCCACCGTTGCGTGACGTGCGGGTTGGAAACGCAGACGGTCGACCCACTGCTCCCATTGCTCAGAAAGAGAGGAAAACATCTCGTGCTGGGTCTCCGTCTTGGCATCGCGCTTGACTGTCTCGGCGTCTACGTAGCCGATGAGCTTAGCGAAGTATTCGGCGTCGTAGCGCCCGATGCCGAAGATGACCTTGGTCTGTACATTGGAGAGTGCGCCCAGCATCCGCGGTGTGAGTTGGGAGAGATCCTGGTGGGCGACGGTCATACTCATCTTGAACTTGCGCCCTTCGGAGAAGACGTGCGCCAACGTCTTGACCGACCCTTCGTTGGCGACGTACCCGGCGAACTCGTCGATGGTCAGGTTCCAGAGCGTGCGCTTTTTACGTCGCCGCATCGCCAGTTCCAGACTGGTGACGACGAGGCTGCCGATCAGGCGGTTGGTTTCGCCGTCGCAGTGACCCAAGTCCAACAGCAGAATCTTACCCTCATCCATCATCGCACGGAAGTCGAGGTGGTTGGCCTGTTGCCCCAGCATCAGCTTGAGCCGAGGATTCAAGCTAAAGGCCCCGATCTTGTTGAGCGTACTCTCGCGCAAGACAGGAGCTTCACGACCCCAGCGGTCGTAGCGGTCGTGGAAGAACTCAATGATATTCTGATCGGTGACACGTTCCAGACAGCTTTCACGGAAATCCTTGTCGGTGAGGAGTCTAGGCATCTGCATCAGGGTCAGATGGTTCTGGATGAGCACGATCAGCGCCGCGGTGACGACGTTGGAAAAGTGGGGGGCTTCCTTGAGGCATTCGGGCCAGGTGCGGCGGAAGGCTTCGAGCACGGTGGCCGCGACGTCGTAGGGGTGTTCTCCGGCGATATCGAGGACATTGAAGGGGATGACGAAGTCGGCACGTGCTGGGTCGACGTAGATCAGGCGGTGGCGGATCTTGGGGGTATCCAGGCCCTTCCTGGTGATGAGTAAGCGGAGCAAGTCATCGGCTAGCAACGAGTGCGGATCGATGAGGCCACAACCACGGCCAGCAGCGATGTCTTGATACAGGCAAGCTTCGAGGAGCTTGGACTTACCCTTGCCGGACATCCCGATGACGTACAGGTGAGCCGCGCGTGCGGACGTAGCGACGCGGACCAGTGGCGGGATATGATGGGGCCGTGTGTGGTGCCCCAGGATGAGGTGGTCGGGTCTGGGATGTGGGGGCAGCATTGTGGGGATACCATAGCAGATGTAGGCCAAAGGATCAAATAAAAAGGGCGCATTGCGCCCTTTTTGCTTTTATGCTTATTCGCTAAGCAATACCCCCAAATGTTCTCGCTTCTCCCTCTCGAAGGTTGATGCCGCCGCGCGGCTACGCCGTGCTTACAGCAGTTTGCTGAAGGCAAACTG
>JBNGDO010000074.1:0-4191 GCA_049975385.1 Anaerolineae bacterium
CTGAGCATCTACGCAACTTGGACAACTAGGAGGATGATATGGGTTTCCGACCCCTTTCGGGGATTGATGTCTCTCTGAGTTTCTGGTGCGTCCATCGAGGTCAACTATTTTGCTGAGTTTCCGACCCCTTTCGGGGATTGATGTCTCTCTGAGATGGAGTGGATTCTAGGTGTTTCTCTAATTGTTGCTGTGTTTCCGACCCCTTTCGGGGATTGATGTCTCTCTGAGAGCATTTTGGCTTGACTACAATCTGTTGTGGTTTTCGCCACTTTTCCGAATTGCAAAACACAACATCTCGTGGCTTTCGAAAACCTAAATTCAACAACGTAAAATACACTCATTTTTGGAACTTTAGCTTGAAATACGGTACAATACGACCACGATTCAGGCTGTTGTTCACAATAGTACAATGGTTTCGAGGAACTGTCAAAAAGGAGGGGAGCAATGCCTGCTATACCTGAGACACAGACAGTCCAGCACCTGGGCTTGCGCACGTGCTTGGCAGCGCAGAGCCGTCGCCTGCTGGCGGCTATCGCCCGCGCCAATGGTTGGCCTTTCGACACTGGCCGCCCCAAGGCCAGCAGCGTTGAGAAACTAACACAGCGCCTGGCATCCGCCGGCCGGCTAGACACAATCCTCGTCGGTTTAGCGCCGGATGCTAAAGCTGCGTTGCGCGTGCTGTTGATGGTGGGTGGGCAGATGGCACAGGGTGATTTTATCTATCGCTTTGGCGTGTTACGATCTTATCGCCCGTGGCGTGAAGATAGTCCGGTGGCCCCGTGGGAGACGCCAGTTTCGCCTACCGAAGTGCTTTTCTATCGCGGTCTCGTCTTCCCCATCAACCTGGGCACCCGCGACCGCCCGCAACCAGCTATCGTACTTCCTCTTGAATACCATGCGATCCTGTCCAATCTGCTTTCCCTTCCTCAGTTTCCCCCGTCACCATCTCCGTATTCTTCGCCCACTTCATCTCCATCCCTCCTCCTTCTCTCCGACCTCTTTACCTGGCTCAGCTTCCTCAACCGCGAAACAGTACGCCCTTTACACGGGCGTTGGCTGCCACCCTCGGCCTTGCGCGCGCTCTCCGCGTGGTTCGAAATCGACGAGATGTCTGTGCCACTGCGTAGCGAACGAAAGTGGCCCTATCCAGCCTTTCTGCACTATTTAGCGGAACGTGCCGGATTGGTAGGCATTACCAGTGGGGCGCTCAAGCCGACGGCGGAATCCTTGGCGTGGTTGGAAACGCCAGAACCGGCCCGGTGGCAGGCGCTGTGGGACGCCTGGAGTGCACAGACTCAAGATAATGCTCGCTTATGGACGCGCTATCACTTACCCCTTGCTGCGGAGGACGATCCACCAGCGCGCTTTGGGCAACTCTGCGACGCGCTCCAATCGTTGCTGTCCGGCAGCCCGTTGCCACAGCAGACATTGTCCGGTCTATTACAGATGCAAGCCCCGGCACTGTTTCGTCCTGACACCGCCTACCAGAATTGGGCCGATCTCGACTCAGAGGCACAGGCGGCCTATCGTGACGTAATGCTGAAGGCGGTGGATGCGCTTTTGACCGGCCCGTTGGCCTGGTTTGGTATTGTCCGGGTCGTGGACGAGGGCGTCATCCTTACAACGGCCGGGGCTGCGTTGTGGGGACGTGAGGGCGGGATTTGGCCGCCGGTAACGTCAGCCCCAGGCCTTGTTGTGCGGGTGGAATCTGATCCCAAGATAGCAGCGCCAGCCTTGTGGCTGCACGCCGTGGCGCAACCCTTGGAGGGCGCGACGGGCTTGAGCCCCGTGCAGCGCCTACACCTCGAACGCTTTGCGCCACCTGATCCTGACACTCCGGACGCATATCGTCTGGAAGCTGCCACCGTTATCTCTGCCTACCAGCAAGGGTACACAGTGGAAGGCTTGCTCACCCTGCTGGAAGCTGCTGTCGGCCCGTTGCCGCCGCTCCTGGTGGGTACGCTCTACCGTTGGGCTGAGACATTGACCCAGGTACAGGTCCGGCAGATCATCGTGCTCGAAACGCGCGATCCGGCGCTACTCCAGGCACTGACGCGCGAACGTCGCATTCGAGAATTGGTGATGGAAACGCTCTCCGCGCGGGCTGTGCGCGTTGATGGAGCGCATCTCGACGCCTTGCTGCGCCGTCTGGCGCGCCAAGGCGTCACGCCGGTCCTGGACGTCCCTGCCCGCACCAACTCGCCGTTGGTGCAGACGACGGCCACTAAAGTGGCTAGCGAAGAACGGGTCACCATCGCCGCTGCTTTGCGCGTCTACGCTCAGCTCGCCGACGCGCTCGGCGCGCCCGTACGCGCGCCGCACACCTTGGCTCGGGGATGGATGCAAGGCCTCGAGGCCGCACAGCGTGACACGGTCGAGCGTCTGACGGATACGGTGCTCACAATGCTACGGCGTGCCAGCCTGCCGGAAACCGATTACCATGTTCCGGAGCCGACGGGGCCACTGTTGCAGGCGCTAGAACGCGCCATTGCCGCAGGCGCGACGCTCGATATCGTTTACTATACCGCCGGACGGGACCACGTCACCCGCCGCCGGATCGATCCGCTGCGCTTGGAATGGCACGGCGACGTCGTCTACCTCATCGCCTATTGCCATTTGCGGCAGGATCAGCGGGTTTTTAGGGTGGAGCGGATGGAAGTTGTGGAGGAGTAGGGAGTAAGAAACAAGAGGCAAGGGGCAAGAGAGATTCTCGCTGCCTCCTGCCTCCTTTCTCACACGATCACCGTCGCTTCTGGAGCGCGGCGTTTTTTCCGGCTCCATACCTTCGCTCTACGACGGCAGCTTTCGCACAGATGGAAGAATCGGACGTCATCTTCTTCGTGCACGAGTAAAGGGCGCAACCGTTGCTGCAATCGCTGGTAATCTTTTATGCGCAGGTGGCACTCGAAGACGCTGTATTGTACGCGCTTCCCGTAATCCTCCAGCACCTTGCTCACCTTTGCGCGGCGTTTGTTGTCCGGGATATCGTAACTGACGACGATGAAGTGTTCGGGCGATCGCTGCGGCGTGCTCGGTTCGCCGGTTCGTTTGTTAGCCATTGAGACGACCTGGCCCGTCCGCCGATAATGCTCTGAACGCTTTGCGCTTTCCCAGGACGACCTGCGCCAGTTCGCGGGCCTGCAACTCCATACACCGGCGGCGCGACGTCCGCGATCCGGTTTCCGGATAGTAAATTCTGGCCTCCAGGGCTGCTTCGTAGGCGCGCAGGTAGACTTGCAACGCCGTATCTTCCAGCTTCGCTTGCTGTTTGCCTTTGCGCTTCGAGAGTGCAAAGTGCTTGCGTTGGATGCGGCCGTCCAAAACCAAATCCAGCACCATTGCATCCACCAGCGGACGGAACGTCTCCATCAAATCCAACGTCAACGAGGGACGTCCGTAATCCAGGACGTGGAAAAAGCCCAGGAAGGGATCCAACCCCACCACCTGCACCGCCGCCGTCATATCCTTGAGCAGGAGCGTGTACCCCAAACTGAGCAGCGCGTTGATGGGATCGGGCGGCGGATGGTAGATGCGCTTGACAAAGCCCCATTCCTGCGGAATGAGCGCCTTCAACGCGCCGAAGTAGGCGGCGCCAGCGGTGCCTTCGTAGCCGCGCAGGCTATCGACATTGTCCGCGTGTCGGGCCTGCTGGCGCGCGCGCTCGATATGGCCCGCCGCGCGCTGCAGCGCCGCCGTCCCCGTGCTTTTGTAGTACTGTTGGAGTAGCGCCCGTTGATTCGCCAGTTTGCCATCGACGACGGCCTTGGCGACACCCAACACAGCCCCGGTGTTGGAGAGCATTTGAAGCTGCGCGTGGCGCAATTCAGCGTAACGCGACCCTGTGCTCATTAACCGTCCCCGGTACTTTCCACGACTGGAAAGGAAGACGACGTCCACGTCGCGCTGCAGGAGCAAGGCAACGGCGGGCGTTGTCACCTGCACGTTGCCCATCACGACGACCTGGGTCACGTGGAGGATGGGAATGTCTTCCAGCACTTCCTTTTCTTTGGTCACCACCAGCCGTTCCCCGGTGCGGCGCAGCATCGCGCCCTGTTCTTTGATGTAGAGTGTGGTCATATTGGCCTCCTTCGGGAATGGTTAAAGGTTACAAGTTGAAGGCAGTCGGGTGGTTGTGAGTTGTGGGTTGGGCGGTTAGATAGTGAGGTGGTATCTCCCCCTCTCCCTTTCTCC
>JBNGDO010000074.1:4291-23542 GCA_049975385.1 Anaerolineae bacterium
TTCTCCTTCCCTCCCTCCCCGTCTACTGTCTACTGCCTACCGCCTACCGTTTCCTCAACGGCGGTGTCACCTTGTTTTGCCGGAATTGCCGGCCCAGGAAGCGGAAACCATGCTCGAAAGAGGCGACGCGGGTTTTATCGATGTTGAGCCGCAGTTGTAGATCGCTCAGGATGCGCGCGGCGTCTCCGGCTGCCGTTTCCGCGGCGGCCCGGGTTTCGCAGCAAATGACGAAGTCGTCGGCGAAACGCACCAGGCGGTAGCCTTTCTCGGTCAGCGGTTGGTCGAAGTGGTGCAAGTAGACGTTGGCTAACAGCGGCGAAAGTGCCCCGCCCTGCAGCGCGCCCTGCCCGCGCGGCTCCCACTGTTGCAGACCCCACCATAGCCCAGCCAGGCCCAGCATCCCCACCGTACCGGTCACGCCCAACACCGTGCGCTTGCGCCGGGCCAACCAGCGCACCAACGGGCGCAGGCGCGCGGCGATTGGCTTGACGCCGGCCAGGCCCAGGACGAAGAGTTCCGTGCCCGCGCGTTGCAACAGCGAAGGCTGTGCGGGCGTGTGCCATCCGTCTACAGGCCATTCGTCCTCCGCCATATAACTGCCCTGTTGCCCGGATAACGCTAACGGATTTGCGGGGCTGTTGAGCCATTGGCCCAGTTTGCTCACCAAGTGTTCGATGCTCCCCGAACGCTGCCGCACCGCTTCATCGACCTCCAACAAGCCAACCTCCAGCCAGCTTTGGATCAAGTCGAGGATTACGGGATCGGGCACACTCGTCTCAACGAAGCGCAGCAGCCGCCGGTGGTCCAGCGAGTCGAAACACGCGGCGATGTCGGCATCGAAGACCCATTCGCAGCCGGCCTGGTGGTAACACATAATGCGGTGGATAGCATCTTCCACCGAACGCTGCGGCCGGAAACCGTAGCTGCAATCGAGGAAGTGGGCTTCGAAGATGGGTTCCAGCACTTGCTGCGTCGCCCGCTGGGCGATGCGGTCCCGTACCGCCAGCACGCCGATGACGCGTTTGCCGCCGCCCGGTTTGCTGAGTTCTACCCGGCGCGGCGGCAACGGGCGATAGCTGCCGTCCCGCAGAGAGCGCTGCAATTCGGTGAGGTTGGCTTCCCACTGCTGTTCGAACGCGGCGACCGAAACCTCATCCACGCCGCTGGAACGCGCGCGCTGCCGCATCGCGACGTTCGCGCGCACCTTGCGCCAGGCTTTGTGCAGGTTGTCTTGAGAACAGACTGCTTCTATCAAAGATTGTCCTTTCATCGTTAGCCTCCTGGGAAAGGGTTACAGGTTAAAGGTTACAGATTATGGGTTGCGGGTTCGTAGTCACCGCCCCCCTCTAGCTCCCCCCAATGGGGGGAGAATCAGAGGGGGGCGCTGCCACCACATCTGGGTGACGGTAATGATGCCGGGAGCGCCGGTGCTGTAGTATTCAATGCCGCGATCCGGCAACAGGTCGACCAATTGCGCTTCTTCGGCGATGGGCAAACCGATCCACGTGCGCTTGAGAAAACCGTTGGCCGCTGCGTCATCGCCGGCGATCCGCGACAAAAACGGCGCGGCCGTTTCCACCAACTCGTGCAGCCGGGTTCGCAGTTCCGCACCGCTGTATGTGCGCACCAGCACCTCGTCCAAACGCACAGTCTGTAGAAAAGCGAAACGTTCGAAGGCGTGATCGGCCAGTGTGTCGAGCAGGCTATCTAGACGTGGATCAGGATACAGATAGGCCCACAGCCCACCCGAAGCGACGAAGGCTGCCCTGATTTCTCCGTCCATTGTAGCGACGTTGCGCGTGTAGTAGTGTGTCTTGAGGCGCGGGGGCAGAGCCGCGCGCGCCAACAGCCGATCCAGCTTCTCCGTTGCCGCAAGTTCCGCAGTCAGGGCATCCCGGCGCGCAGCCAGCGCCGCGACGGTGGGGCGCAATGCTGCCAAACGTTCCCCGACGTTGCTGGCCAGCATCTGCGCGAAACTCGCCCGCCAGCGCGCTTCGCACGCGCGCAACGTCGCCAGCCATAGCGATTCGTAGCACGCCGCGTATGCTTGCGCCAGCCGCACAATCTCACGATAGCGCTTGACGGTAGGTAGCCAACGCCACGGCCGACGCACGATCCGCCACCACGCCCGCAACGACCACGCGGGGAACCGCTGGAGTGTGCTCGTCAGCGTTGCGCCGAGGGTCTCTAACACCTGGAGATGGTGGGAGTGTTGGCGTTCCTGTTCCTGCGCTGCGGTTTCCGCCGTTCGGACGATGTTCAGAAATGCCTGCTGTATCGCCGATAGCAAATCCAGTATTTGGAGTAAACAGCCTGCCTGTGGCGTCGCTAACCACGCCGCAAGCTCAGTATCCAGCGCCTGTGTGGCTTTGAGAAGCGCCTGATCTTGCACGCCAGCCCATGTCTTGATCAACGCTTCGGCCTGCGCAAGCATGGTCTCCGCAGTGGTATCGATTTCGGTGCGCAGATCGTGGATCCACCGCAAGTCAGGGTGTGTCCAGAGGGGACGGGCCGCGGCGAAGTCCGTGGGCGGCAATTCGGGCAGCACGCTGGGTTGGGAGCACCGGTCGCGGATGCTGGCGAGCACGGCTACATCGACCTCGCCTCCCGGACCTAGCAGATGAGCGAGCATATCACGCTGCAATTTCCAACTCAACCACGTCTCCAGGGCGTGGCTCGGGAACCGCCAGCGCGATAGCCCAAATCCTCCCGGGTACGGCAACGTCTCCCCGGTATCGGCGACGCTCGCTTCCAGTGGCGTCGCCGCGACACTCGCTCCCAGCGGTGTCGCCACCATTTCCACGATCCATTGCGCGATCATCCGTTCCCAAACGGCGTCGCTGGCAGCGGTGAGGCCGACAACATTGGTGGGGGTGACGGTGTATAGGCCTTCGACGCACGGGCAGTGTGTGGACAGCGCCGTGGTAAATTCGGCTAAGTTGCTACTTGCGCCGCCGTCACTCGCGCCGCCATCCCCGGCTGCGGCCAACAACACCCCGATCACGGCGAGTCGCCTTGCAGGTTGTTGCACAATGACCGTCTGTAAGGCAGTGAGGATTGGGAGCACACTCACTAACGCATCTTGCGCGATGACCAGGACAACGATCCCGCCCTCCGCGCGGCGGATCTCCCAGCCCAGTGCGCGTGCTGTGCTTACCGCATCCACGCGATATAGCCCATCGAGGGCGCGGCCCAGTACGCTGCGGAGTGGTAAGTCCTCACCACCCTCTACGTGCGCTGCGCAGCCTTCCTCTGTTTTTGTCAAGCGAAAACAGGCGTCCTCTTTGTACAGTCGATGAAAGTGCGCCACTGTGGCGGGGCGGGGCACCGTTGCGTCGCCGCAGGCCACCGCGCCGACCACAGGGACGTCTGAAAGATCGACGTGCACCAGGTGCATCACCTCCGCCGCTACGTGCACGCCGGGCGCACCCACGCCGATCACAAGTGCCGGTCGAACCTGTCGTCTCATTGTCATTCCCCTTTCGTGAGCTACTGATCCGTACGTATGAAACTAAACTAATTCGGTTCTCCCGAAAGCGTATGGACGTTTAGAGAGTTATGTTTGGATCAGTAGATGGCTTTCGGTGCCGCTCACCCACCCACAGCTTGTTGTGCGTTGTGCAGTTCGTCGGCATAGCCCCGCACCAACTTGCGCATCTGCACGACCAATGGATCGGTGGCACCGCCGGAAGCTTTCCCTTGCGCCTTCTGCCCGTCGGCACTGTAGTATGCGGTGAGCGTCTCCAGGGCTGCCGTTGTTCCAGTTTCCGCGATGCGTTGCTCTACCCGGGCGATAACTTCTTGTACCAGGTGATCGTACTGGGCGAAGTTGTGGACAGCGTTCGCCAGCCCGCTGTCCAGTTTGAACGGAGCGTCCAGGGCGTCCTCGGGACGGTAATAGAAGTAGACGCCCCGGTTGAAGATGAATTCGTAGACGATGCCTAACGCAAAGGCCAACTTGGCGTGCTCATCCTCCGTTTGAAAGCGAGGGAGCACGTGGATGGCGCGTGTGCGTTTTGCCGCGCGGTAAGCGCGTTCGTAGTCCGGGAATTGTTGCAAGGCCGTGTAGGGTGCACCGATGGTGGCGACGAAGGCCGTCAACGCGTTGGGATCGTGAGTGGAGACTAACATCCGCGTCTGTGCTTGGAAGATGGAATGGGCATCATCCGGGACGCCCAACACACGAACGTTCTGCAAGTGCGCTCCGCCGTCCTCCAGCCGGGTGAGGTCCAGGTTCCACGACGGAGCCGCCAGGCGGAAGAGACGCTCGCGCTGTGCATCCGGCGAGGTCTCGTCCGCGCGGTCGCGCAGGGCCTCCTCGACGGTCATTGCGGCGACGCTGGCGAAGGCGGCATCGGCGACGGCATGCAGGCTGGCGTGTATCACCGCCGTGGACTGGCCGTCCCAACTGGCAATGTCATACTTGTGCAGCAGATCGGCAAGCACCTCGGGTAGTTGGGGGGCGTGGCGTTGGTAGAGCGTTTCGCAGTATGCGGCATCCATCAATGTGATGTCGGCAACGGCCCGGTGCCCGTTGTGGCGGGCGAGAAATGCCGTTTCCTCATGCGCTATCTGTCGGCGCACGGCCAAGAGCGCGGTCTGTATGCCGGATAAGCGCGCGTGCCAATGCCGCGCAGCGCGTTCGCACGCGGCCAGCGCCGTCAGGGCAGCATCGTAGACCAGCGCCTCGAGCTGGCGCGTCAAGGCAGCGGTGGCCGTCTCGATGTAACGGTCGCGTGCCGTCCCCAACGCCCGGCTGCGCCAGAGAAAAAGCGCGCGCCCGGCTTCGCGCAGGGCTTCTTCCTGCCCGGCTAGTTCGAGTTCCAGCCTTTGCTGATCGTCTACCACGGTTGTCCGGTGGTTCTCCAGCCCCTCGACGCGCGTCTTGAGCAGGGACTGCACGGCTTCGATCAGGGCCAGTGTCCCAGCCACACCGACGTCAGCCGCTGACAAACTGGTGGCGACGAGCGCGTCTACTTCACCGGCCAGCCGTTCGGAATAGGCGACGCCGTTTGCCCGGATCCACGCGCGGTAATCGCCCTGCACGCGCGCGTGCTCGTAGTCGTGGATGTACCGGACGATTTCGGCAGGTAACTGCCCCCGCTTACTCTGCCGCAGCCACGCTGCCGCGCCGGGATCTACCAGTAACGCTGCCCCGGTGTCGTCTTGTGCCAGCAGTTGGAAGAGCGCATCCGCGCTGGGGAGTTGAGCCTGGACGAATTCTCCGGCACGGGTCATGGTTTCTGCGTCAGCGACGCTTTGTAACAGTCCCGCGTCGATCAATTGCCCACCCAGGCGTGCGCCGCACCAAGCGGCAACTTCAGCGCCGGAGAAGGTCAGGGTGGCCATACCAAAGCTGCCACAGAAGGTGCCTTGCCCGTCCACCGTCTGTCCGCCGAGGACGTCGCTGAGGTTATCGAAGTCGTTCTCGCCTTTAAGGCCAACCTGGGAGCCGATCTGGAGGAACAGGCCGGCGGCAACCATCGCCGCCAGGTCGCCTACGCCACGCCAGGTGTAGCCCTGTTCGTCAACGCCGTCGATGAGATAGAAGAGGTCGAACGGTGGGTTGGGCAATTCAATCAAGCGCCCGTTGGGGTATTCGTTGGAGAAACCGCCGTGTAACATACAGTGGCTTACTTCTTTCAACGCCGCGACGGCATTGGGAACCAGGTTAGGGCCTTCGACGCTGCGGAACGCCTGGGGCAAGACGCCCACGCCGGTGATGTAGCAGAAGTCGCCCATAGTGCCCAATTCGTTGAACAGCGCGCGCACGAGATAAGCGACGTCCAGGAACATACCGGCTCCGGTCCCGCCGACCAGGGATGTGGCCACGATGACATTGACGCCCTGGGTTTTCCCTTCGCGCCGGCCCAGGCTTTCCTTCCCGGCCAGATGCCATATCGCGTCTGCGATTCGCTGCTCGACTTCTTCGAAGCGCCACAGCAGCGCCAGCAACCCCAGGGGGCGCACCTGCCGGGCACCATTGCGCAGCGCGACGGCCGGTATGGTGTGGATGGCGGGCAAACGCGCGGCGATGGCGGGCTGGCGATCCAGGTTGCGCACGATGTTGGGGACCGGGGTATGGCCGATGTGGAAGAACTCGCGATCCTTTTCGAGGGTGACGCTGCACGCCTGGCCATTCACACTCAATGCCTCGTCGGCGGTATCGAACGCCAACAGCCGGATGAACTGCTCTGGGATTCCTCCGTAGGCCTTGATGAACTGGCTTTTCAACTGCAGGACAATGCGCTGTCCCGTCCCGCCCAAGCCGACAACCAATGTCGGGCGGATGTCTGTGGGTAAATGTGTTGCTTCACTTTGTGTTTTCATTGTGCTTTACCTCCATTGAGCATGGTTGCAGGTTAAGGGTTAAAAGTTACAAGTTGTTGGTTGCACGGGCAGCGCCGTTTACATCGACCACCTCCTTGCCGGTTTGGCCTTTTCCATCGGCTGGTCCGCGCGCTGCTGATACGCGGCAGCTTGGCGCACGTTTTCGTAGCGCAGGCGGTAACTCGCTATAGCGATTTCGTCGCCATCTTGCAGGCGGTGGGGCGCTGTGAGGGGCCGTCCGTTGCAGCGTAGCTCGGAGCCCGCGCGCGGCACCAACCATATTTCGACTGTGCTCTCGCGGTTGCGCACGGGTTTCAACTCTGCGCCGGAGGAGGGGATGCCGGCCAGCAGGCGTGTGCGCGCGGGTCGCTTACCGCCCAACCGTACAGCGCGGCGGAGCGCCGGAATTGGGATGATGGCGCCGGCGCGGTAGCCTTCCGGTGCTTGGATGACACGCCATTGGCCTTCCAGCACCGGTTGGCGCTGGTACATCCACAACCCGGCCAATCCGACGCAGCTTCCCCCGGCGACCAACCACAAAGGCCAGACGGGGCGTGTCTGGGGCAACGGTGTCGCCGTCACGTCCAGCACAATCGCGTGTTGTTCCGCGAAGGGCAGGCCTTCGGGCGTGACGCCGGCTAATCGAAGCGTCAAAGTATAGCGCCCGGTGCGGGCCGGGACTTGGGGATAGGCCGCGAAGGTTGGGTCGGCTTGCGCGTGCAGGGAAACGGGCTGCGCGTAGTCGCCCAGGCCGTCGAGCGTCGCCGTCAGCGTCCCTATCGCTGCCAGCGCACGCGCGTCCAACGCTGTGAATCCGGCATACACGCGCGCGGTCACGGTCAGTGGGTGCGTTCCGGTCAGCGATGTGCCGGGCTGTGGAGCCTCGATCACCAGATGGGGGAGGGCGACGACGTTGAACGCGCGTTCGTGCCGCGCGATCTCGCGCCCGTCGAGCAAGGCGCGTGCCAGGATCGTATAGGCTCCCGGCGGTAGCGCGTCGTGTTCTCCCCGATAGGTGCCATCCTCATCAGAATGCATAGCGAGCAGTACTTCCCCAAAACCGGCACGGCGTAGTTCTGCCGTAACCTGGACATCCGCATTATTGACCTGATTTCCCCACGCGTCCTGCACGGTGGCAGCGCATGCCAGCGGGTGCGTTGCGGCGATGTGTTGAGGCACGTCGACATCCAGGACGAAGGTGGGTGACGGCATGTCCGGCATTGTTAGCCCATCTTTCCACACCATCACATCTCCCGCCCCACGAAAGGTCACCGTCCACGTTCCCTCGCGGGGCCGTTCGATGGCCCACATCTCGTCGTGCAAAGTGCCGCCGCCGAGATGCTGCACGTCAGGGTCGTCGTTGCGGACCAGCGCGCCGCCGGGACGGTGGAGCTCGACCCGCACACGAGGTTCGCGTTTGAAGAGGCTGAATGTGACCCGGTGCAGGTTTGGCTCGACCTGAAGTTCGTACACAGACGTACCGGCAATGGTCTCTGCTACTTCCGGCGGATGTGGGTCGACCCCGAGCAGTTGCGCGGTGATGCTGTAGTAGACCTGGGGGAGGTCCCCTGCGGTGTGGATTTCGTAGTAAACGGCCGGCGGGGTGGTGGCGGCGATCTCTTGCCAGAGATTCCGGTAGACGGTGGGCATTTCATCATCCGGTGCGATGGCGTCTTGCGAAATCGCAATGGTAAAGATGGCGCAATTCTGTGCTTGGAACCGCTCCACTAGTGCGCGCAATTCGGTCACATAGGCGGTCTTTTGTGCTGGTGTGGTCAGCGCGGGCAGATCGGGTTTGCCATCCGTGATCAGGATAACCGCTTGGCGGCGCGCTGCCGGCGATGGGGCGCTGCGTTCTGGTGGCAGTAGATTTGTTATTCGCTGAGGGTAGAGTTGGGCATAGGCTAACTCCAGCGCTTTGAGGGGGTCAGTCCACCCCAGCGGTTCCGCAACTGCAAGCGCGGTGCGTAGGGCATCGCGTGCCGTGGGCGTTTCTAGTTCGGTCAGTGGGCTGGCGAGGCGGCTCTCTGTGCCGAAGTGGATGATCCCCAGCCGGTGATGGTCCTGCCGCGCTTCCAGTCCCAGGGCAGTGATGATCAACCCGGCGGCCTCGGCGCTCAACTGCCCTGGATCGGGGCCTTGCTCGTCGAGTGCGGTCATAGAATTCGAGGCGTCCAGGAGCAGCATCACGTCCCAGGGTGGGGAAGCGGTTGCAGCAGCAGCGCGCTGGCGAACCAACAAGAAAACAATGAGGAGACAGAGAAGTACGATCACGAGGATGCTCAGGATGATTAACGCGCGGCACCCTCTGCGGATTTTCTGAAGACGTTTCATGGCGACCTCCTTGAGGTTTGAGAATTACGAATTGCGAATTACAAATTGCGAGTAAAGTTATTTAGCTCTCAGCCCTTATCGATGAAACCTGGTTATTGGCACCGCCAACGCTTGATTTTTGCGGTTACTCTGTGCTACAATGGGAATGGGTTCACACACATCCTCGCGAACTCAAAACTTCCTTTCTGTCTACTCCTAAGTACGCGCCGCCCCTGACTTGCTGACAATCCAGTTTGGTTTTGTCAGATTGTGTCGATTTTTACGTATATATAAATTAGAGGAGGAGAGAGCCACCACGAAAGGAGGTTATTATGGTTGGCAAGATGACCTTAGATAAGGCTGTCTTCACTCCGGAAGAGTCTCCCCCTCGCCGTTCTTGTCTACTGCGTGGAGACGCACGGGTGGGATATCCATGTGTGGAGATAGCCAGAGCTATGGTGGCAGAAGACGAACACGTGAGGCTTAGTGCGTATTGGCAGCACTACAAAACCCACTTTCAGGTTTACACAAAGTGGGCCGCGAAATGCCATCTTGTGGATGCAACTTCGCGTTCATCGGAAGAATGGGAACGGGCTGAAAATTCGGTGACCAAGGTTTTTAACGGATTTTATCGCGCTGTTCTCGAAGGCAGGTACAACCCGGACAGGGCGCTACCTTGCACATACATCAAGCGTTCTATCGTCAACCAGTTCCAGGATCTTGCGCGCCGGGGAACCCACCTAACACAACAAGAGTGTCTATCTTGTTGGGAGAGTAATCATGGTTCTTGCCCGCATTTCAAGAGCGAGCATCCGTGGACAGATGTGTACGCACATTGCCATCACCCACTGGCCGTAACCGGACTGGAGGAATTCACCCCAGAGGACAGCGCTTTCGCTGCCGCCGGTTTGCAGGAGCAGTGGCCGCCTGTTTTGACAAAGGCTTATGCCACACCGTCACTCTCACGTCCGGTTGAGGATATGGCCCTTCACTATACGATGGTGGATTACATCGACCGTCTCATGCTTGAGCTTCTGAAGCACAACCAATATATCGTCCTGGTAGAAACGTTTATCAACCATAAGACCAGCCGCGAAATCGCACTTATCATTGACACCACGCCAGGAAATGTCGATCAGCTACGGCGGCGCGCGCTCAAGAAACTGTATCGCGCACTGACGCATTAGACGTATGCAGCAGATCAATCGTGGTGAGCGACACGTGAGGTGTAGACCTACACACCAAGGTAGGCTCACACTGGCGGACGGACTAACAATGAATCACCGCAGGCGGCCACAACGAGAAATTTAGAAACTGTCAAGAGATTCGCTAGTAGAATGATGTGCTCAAGTCTGGACCACCCTTGGAGACGAGGCGGATCTTTTGATGGTTTCTCGTCATTTTTGGCTCGATGTTGCGAAGTGTTTGCCGCACCGGCACAGAAGGCAACATCGGCCTGTATTAGCGTTCAAGGCTTTTCCCAGAAACACCGTAACTTTGGAAAGCGTCGGCTGAAAATTCGATAGGCATTTGCGATACTGCTACAGGCTTACCCCAATTAGTAGCAAGGGAAAATCGCGATCAAACTTATGACTTGGGGAACCGAAAGTTAATGACCGGCGACGGATTCAGCGCATAAAAACAAGACATTTTGAACAATCGTCAACCTTCGACGATGCTGTGCAGTTGAATCCGTTGGGTCACTTCGTAAGGAGGCATGATGAATGGTGAGCAGCAACAACACGATAAGGAGCACGATAGCCCATCCGAAAATCGTCGGATAACGACTCAGACGGAAAAAAACAGCGCGACAGCGCGCGAACAGTTATGGACACAGATCAGCGCCAGTTTCGACGCCAGCGTCACGGCACCACACTGGCGCTGCCGCACTTCAGGGACTTTCCACCAATTGTGGTCACAGATGTGTGGTTGTACCCGGATGAAGGTGCAAGACTTAGCAGACCTTTTCCAGGGACTTCCTAAACGGTGGCGGAACAAAGAAGAAGTCCAACGATTGATGGCCATTTATGACGATATACTTTGCCCGTTGGTAAAAGAGCGTTTTGACGAAGCCCAACAGAGCGTCCTGTTACGCAGCTTGAAATATTTGATCTTATTACGGTTGTTTAACGTCCCTTACCGCGCCGGCGCTCCCATAGAGGCGAATCCCGGTGCAGTAAAATTGCTGCGCGGACTGTACAAACAGTGTCAAGGATGCGGGCTAATGATATGGCGCGAAAACGGTACGGAGGTTTTCGTCGTTGAGACGGAGCAGGCTTTGTACGTAAAGTGGGTCATCCAGCGGATGACGGCCCGTATACAGCGCCAATACAGGGATAAGGCTATCTCCGATGCAATATGGGCCACGTTGTTTTCATCTCCCGATTGTAGTCAGGATATGACCCGTTGTTTGCTATCACCACCGGGTTGTAGCCGCGCGTTGTGCATCACGGGCGCACACTTCCCAGGCCGCGAAGCGGCGATTATCACGCTTCCGTGGTCGAAACGGTGGGCATTGGTCTTTGAGTCGCCGTGGGAGGCTGACCGAGGGCATCGCGTGCGGCGAGTGATACAGCAACTCCCTAATGACGTGACACCCGAGCGTGTCTGGATCTGGGAACCGCGTGCGTTTACACAGACTGAAAGTCAGATTGTGCTATACTATATCGCTGCGGGCAGGGCCTTGCGCTGCGCCATGCTCGAACAGACACAAGGGCGGGGAATTGCGTGGCTTATCGCTGCGCTGCGCCGTGCATATATCAGCGCCAGTCCCCAGGCAAGGAAAACGGTGCTGACCTGCTTCGACGAAGGTTTCGTCGTCAGCGATGGAGGAGTCCACACACCGGTCATTGGGGCGGAGCATCTGATGCCGACGCTGGAGGCTCTCGCGGGATGGCTGCAACCTGGGGAACCGGAAGTGTGCGCGCTTCACTATGTGCCACCCGACACGCCGCCGCAACCTGATATACTGCCGGTGAGCACATATAGTTATGACTCAGCGAGAAGCTTGAACGCGCTCGTGGGCCTACCGCAAAAGATACCCATCCTTTAGAAAACAACAAAGCCGCGCCGTTTCCACTACGGCGCGGCTAATGTCGTCTCTGCCACAATTAGTAGCGCAGGGTCTGCCCCATACCCTGCGCGGTTTTGTGTCCCGTCCCACAGAATGGCGCGTAGTCAGCCAGCACGTTGAGCTTACGCAGCCATTCATCGCCGATCTTGTACGCGCGCAGGATGGTGTACTGTACCGTTCCCGTAAAACCCACGACGCGCTTGTTCCCCCCGAAGTCCACCATCTCCGTTCGCCCGTTGTAGCGGCTCACCGCCACGTGGGCCGTCACGATGTCCAGCACCGCCACGTTGATCTGGTTTTCTACCGGCGCGAATTCGTTCCACCGGTTGAGCCACGATTGGAAGGCTAGCACCGGGTCTGGCAGCGGGTAGTGCATCCCCCGCGTGCGAAAACTGGTCGGTGAGAGAAAGCGCACGTTTAGGCGCGTTTCAGTACGTGCGTTGGCAACAAGGTCCGCGTACGTACTGTGTTGGACTTCGGGGCCGTCTTCGGGCAGTTTCAGCGGCTGGTCAAGCAGAATCACGCCCTCGGTTTTGGCGATGCCACGCTCCAGGACGGGCCACAGTTCGTCATCGAGCACGGTGAGGCGCAGCGTGGGCACACCATCACGACGGTACACTGATGACACGGTGAATGGACGCGGCCCGTCGTCGTGATGTACGTCGACGGCGAGGGTGTAGTCGCCCAGGGCGAGCCACTGGTAGAAGAGCGCGTGCAGTGCTCGTCCGGGATAGCGCGGGAGCCGCGCGGCCTGGTCGGGATCGAGGGGGAGAGTTAGGATGGCGGGCATACTAGGACCACTTGGGAACGCCCCAAAGGGCTGCTAATCCGGCCACCGTTAGCGGAGTTGCAATAGTTTCCACGGTTTTGAGCAGGCGGTCTACACCAGCTTTCCAACTTTCCCAGTCGCTCAGGTCGCGCTTGACCTGGGTCCAGAACGACGGCTTGATGTATGGTTTGAACGCCACATCCCATTCCAGTGGTTTCTCATCACCGCCAGCGACTTTGATCGCAACTTCCACGGCATTTTCAATCTCTGTGCCCTGAAAGATCTCGCGCAGTCGTTTGCTGACTACCTCGAACGATGCCTTGCGTTGTTCCTGCAAGGCTTTCAACTGTTGCATTTCCACGTCTGTCACTGCCCGCAACAGCGCCTTTCGCGCCTCCGGACGTTCCGCCAGCACCTCCCCCAACCGCCCGCGGTCCCAGAGCGTGTCGAAGGGAGCCAGGGGGATAGAGATCAGGCGACGTTGATCAGCTGGCGGGTTCAAAATCTTGATACGTTCCGAACGTCGCATATCCAGTAGTTGGGTAATGTCACCCTGTTCCTCAATTTTCTCATCCACCCATAGATGGTAGATACCTGCGGCTCCATAGACATAAGCCGAAAGCGTGGCCAACGCGCCCATGCTGCTGCGTCCGCCGGAGATGCCGATGTACATTGCAGCTCCGGCCCGGTGGCCGTGATCGAGCACGGCGTTGGCGAGATGGATAAAGTGCAGGGCGGTCGCTTCATCATCGAAATCATGAGAAGGCTTGTCCTCGGTGGTTCGCAGCGGTAACGCAACAACTTTTTCTCGACCTAGTGTTTCCTTGACCATTTTTGCCGCTTTCTTCACCTGCGGCATTGCCGTGGAGAGCAATATTACCGTATCAATCTGGACTACGTTCTCTTGTTCCGCTAGTGCGTAATAGATGCCGGTCACTGCGCCAGGAGAACGTCCAATGGGGGATAATAAGATGTTGGTCATCGCCTACGCCTCCTGGTTAGATTCCGGCTTGGTCGGTCTTGCTCTAGCACGGCCCAACGGGTAGCGACAGGGATATTGTCTACCGTATAATCATACCCCTGAATCACGACTCGTAGCAGCGCCCGCTCTGACTGCGGATCGCTCGGGCGTTGGAGATTGCAAACCGGATAATGCAAAGGCTGGGGAATACGTACCTCGATCCACTCTTCAGGTGAATCCGGGTGTTCTCCCAGTTCACCCCATAACAAAATAGCGCGCTCTTTTAAGCCGTTTATGTCGGGGGTTATGTGTTTCCAGTCTGTGGTGGCAAAGTCAACTTCTTCAGTCAACACATCCACATGGTAATGATCTCCCACCTTTTGCCAGCGCACCTCCCGCTTGGGTCCAAAGGCGCGACCCTGTGGCCAGCGCTCTGCCAGGTCAGGAGTGCATTCCTCGATCTGCGCCGCTACAAGTTGAGAAACGTAGGCCCATTTAAGATCGGCACACAACAGGTCTTGGAGCACGTCTGGCGTCATATCCTGCGTGTAAATAGCAGCAGATTTGTCATTCGGCATCGTTCGTCTCCTTTCCACCGTGAACTCGAGTGGCCTGCCAGCGTTTGATCAACGCTTCAGGCAGGTCAATGGCGTGGAAGAAGGCTGGGACCAAACCGTCGCGACGCTCAATTGACCACGTTGTGGTTGGCACAGTGCCACCCGTGACACGATTCCCCAGCACCTCGAGCGCGTTACTCGGCGTGATTTCTTCGACAGCATTCCATTCTACATTCAACACGATGTCCCCTAATCCACGCGAACGCGCGCCTCCTAACAGGATTTGCCCATTGTTGGCTCCATTCAACGCCAAGAGGAACAGACCTAGTTCGGCATCACTCGCGCCATCCACCACCAAATCAAAGTCGAAAGCTGTCTTCTCCGGCACCAGCTCAAAAGTGTACCGTTTCTGGCTCTGCGCTGTTCCTTTGTCGCGATTGATGCTTACACCGTCACGATGACCGAATTCATCAAGCCAGGTTGCTTTTCGCACTGTTAGGTCTTTGACCAACACTCGCGAGGCCAACCACGGTGCGCCAAATAACCGGCAAGTCCAACAACTCTTTTCCCACAACTTGCTGTCGGCATCTTCCTCTTGCTTAATGGCAGCCACTTCGTCGTTAGAGAGACAGGGTTCAGTCAGCGGGTAGCAACTAAGCTTCTGTTTTTCGCTCGATTGTACTACCGATTTCAGCGTCCGTAGCAGCGTCTCGGTATAGGCTCGCAGCGCACCTTTGAGACTGCTGCCGGGAATCACTGGGCGGCCTAGTGTGTCTTTTACCACCGGGAGGTCGTCACCTATCGCATCGTACGAACGACCGCCGCCAATCCGTAGGGGAGTATGGGTCACGAGTTCGCCGTGCAGACGAACTTGCCGGGCCAGTGTAGCAAAGCCCGCGTGTCCGTGTTTCATACTGTCACCTCCCTCTCGTACTCGTTGAGCCGCCAGATAAAAGTGCGGCGCAGCGCGGCTAGAAACCGGCGGCTCAATGCAACCCACGCCTGCCGTTTCTCTTCCTCCGTCGCTGCTATGGATTTGCCTTGCACCCGGGACGCTGCGCGTCCCGCAGCATTATGCGCATTCGTGCGCACGTTGCCTTCCAGTTCCGCAATAATCCATTCCCCCACGTTAGCGTATCGCCAACCCGCGCCTTTCTTGGAGCGGGCAATCTGGTAACGCAGGTAGTTGATCACTGCCGGTACTGATTCGGTTTCCCCTGCTGCTACCACCAATTGTGTGAATTGATGTGGTGAAAGGCCTGCTTCTTGTCGCTCTGGCCCTTCGCCTAGCGGGAGTTCCACTTTGAACAGGGGGAGGTCCTCCAGAATCCAGCCGGTGATGGTTTCCTCAGATTGTTCGATTTCTTGTTCCAGCGCCAGTGCATAGTGCCAATCGCTCATCGCGCTGCCTCCTCTTCTGCCGTCCACAGGTGGAAAGGTGCACAAGGTAACACCGCGCCATATCCCCGCTCGCGCAAATGGCCGATACCCTCGGCCCGCAATGTGTCCAGTTTCCGGCTCAGGTTCTCTAAATTCACGTCCGGTGGTGCCTTGTAGAGAAAAACACTGCCCGCTTTGACCGCCAATGTGGTAGGATGCGGCAACCGGGCTGCATTCCACCATCCGCCCACCACCTCTGAAGTGACAAAACGCCGCACCAAAGTGGTCTCTACTGGCAGATTCAAATCCTCCGGCTCCAGTGTAGCTGCAACGCCGTTCCCGAAAACCGCCGGTGAGAGCAAATCCAGGGTAAAGTAGACCTCATCCGGCGGTGAGGTCGTGCTACCGACGAGACGTGTGTACATCGCCCGTTCATTCTGAATCAATTCGTTCAACGTTTTGAGTCGTCCCAACGTATCATCATCTGACGCTTTTGGCAAGGGATCAACGGCTACTTGCCCGCGCCCCCGGGCTACGCCGCGCCCAAGCCGTTTTATCGCACCTAGCGCCTCCCGCACTCGCTTTTCCTGGTCAGATTCTACCCATACCTGTCCTCGCAACAGCGTGCCAGGCTCCAGCGTCTCGACGGTGAACAGCATGCCGTCCTCGGCTACGCCGCGCGCGCGGTTGATAGCGGTGTGCGTGTGCCGCATTAGGTGTACGTCGCTGGCGACACCTGGTTGATTTTTCTCTTCATCCCACGTATAGATTCCCTTGACCGGCTCTACGCCTTTCCAACAGTGCGGGCAGAGCGGCTTTTCAATAAAGGGGACTGAACCGGAGGCTAGTTGTTCCTCAAATACAAACTGGCTGATCAGAATGTCGAAAGCGCCGTGATGACGCTCCCGTTCCGCCTGAGAGGTATCGAGTTTGGGGAACCCGCCGTGCGATTTGCATTGCCGTGCGGTCAGCGGAAAGGGATACCCCCATGCCAGCGCGGTCGCCGGGTAGGCCGGCTCAAAACGAAGCGCCTCCGCTCCATCAAAGAGCCGATTGAACTCACTCCCCGACCCGGGCTTCAACCCGTATTGCTTAATCAACACCTCGGCTAGCGCGCCCCGTAATGCCGAACCTGGGATGTGACGCCGGGTTTTCATATACTCCCCCACGCCCAGCGGAGCCTGACCTATATGAAGGGCTGACTTGATCTCGATCTCAAAGGGTATGCTTATTTTTGCCATGCGGCCCTCCCCTTCATCCGCTCGCCCGCGGTGACGGATCGCCACGTCCCGTTGACCTGCATCTCGGTTTGGGATCTGATGACGCACCAGCCCAGCCCGCCGCTCTTGGCGCGTCCCAGTGCTGTGATTGCTCCCAGCCCGGCCTCTACCAACACTAGTTCCCGCAGGCTAAGATATGTTTCCCAGACGCCGGAAAAAGTCAGCGGAATACCGGGCAAAAAGAGTTCTGTGGTGAAAAGCCGTGCATCTTCCGCTACCCGCCGCCGCCGTGAGATGCTCACGTTGTAACGTACCGTCGAGGGCGGCGCCGCGTTGCCCAGTTCCGTCGGGCGTTCGAGCTTTAGGTCAACCGGATAGACACGACCTGCTACCCAGGGAGAACCCCAAATCTTGCAGACGGAGCAAACGTCCTGCTCTTCGCCCCGACACATCTGACTTGGATCCGGCCCATTGCAGACCTTGTCATCTCCCAGCGCGCGGGCCAGTCGCTCGCACTCGTGGCGCAACCGTCCTTTGAGCGACGATGCCGGGATGAAAGGCCAGCCGTCGCTGTCACGGCGAAAGGGGCGGTCCACAAAGGTCGGCGCGCCATATCCACCGATGTTGACCGGTGTATCAAACGTTACTTTAAGTGCCATCCGCATCGGTATAGGTAGATCGGCGGGTGTGTTGGCTGGAGCGTTCACGCTGTCACCCCCTTTTGTGATTCAGGCGATGGGACGAAGTCGTATAGCTCAGCTACGTCGCGCAGCGTAGCGCTGAACGTGTAGGTGGCTTTGGGATCTGCTTTGTACCACGGAAGCGGGTCTCGCGGCTCCTGAGCTTCGATGATCTTCTCGACCTTTGCCAGCGCAGCGCGGTGTTGTTTGTTCTGGACGCGACTGCGTTGGTAAAGATAAAAGAGCGTGGCCCGACGGCGCCCACGCTCTAACACTCCGGCCAACTGGTGTAATTGGGAGGTGGGAAAGTCGGTGCTGTTCAGCGCCTTTAGCGCATCCAGCAGTTTATTCAATTCGGGGATTGTGTACGGTCGGTGGTACAGCCGCAGCGGCTTGTCATTGGATTGGCCTCTAGGGGTGACGCTGTAAGGAGGTCGCGCACGCATGTCCATAATATCGCTGCCGTAGACGGCAGTGGAGGTAAATATCTGGAAATCCACCGCAGCAAACTCAGTTTCTTTGGCGCGGGGCTTGGCTCCTTCTTTCAGCAATGTGCGGGCAAAGTCGCGCAGCAGGCGCACCGGCATGTGCTGTGGCGCGATCACTACACCGGCGGAAAGGGTTAGCGGTCGATCTTTTCCCCTAATGTTCCTCTTTTCCAAGTATTCGGTGAATTTCTCGGCCATATCCCGCGCTACCTGAAGGGCCACGTGCGCCGGAACGATGAGCATCACGTCATCGCCACCAATGGTGATGATCTCGAAGGGCTGGGTGGGCCGCTTGCGCTGTTCCTCCGTTTCCTCGGCGGACATCGGATTATCCAGTGCTTGGATCGCCAAGTTACGGGCTAGGGCAAAGGACACGGCGTACCACGTTGCGTCCCTCAAGTCTTTGCTCATTTTCCGGTAGTCATCCTGGGTACGGCGGCTTTCCACGAACGAGCCGACGCCATCACCGTCGGCGTAGATAAAGGCCACATAGCCATTCTTGTTTCGGTTTCGAGGTTTACAGGCCGAGGCTATCACCTTAATGTCAACTGGAATGGCTCCCTGTTTTGCTTCGGCAAAGTACCCTTCTGCCAACTGGGGATGATATTTCCCTAATTTTCGATCAAACTTGTCTCGCCAAGGGAAGCGCTCACTGTACGCACTTTTCCGTCCGCACTCTGTGCAGAGGAACATCGGTTCCTCGTAGTGTGGAGAAACGGCGGACGCCGGGCGGATGCGGCAGGATTGGCAGCGTCTGGCGTGCGGCGGTGCTTCCACAAAGGGTACGTACCGTTTCTCCTGTTTGCGCCGTCGCAGGTCGTGGCCCAGCAGCCGCACCCACGCCCCAAAACAGTCCAGATCTCGATCGGTCATTTTTAGTCGCTCTCGCTGGAATGCGGAAAATTCCAACCCTTCAAGTGCCCCCAGGTTTAATGGTGTATGCTTGATCCCCGCATTGACCTCATCAGGCAACTCGCGGTAGACGCAGGTGATAGTTGCCACGCCGGTTTTCTCCGGGTACAGCGACTCCAACGCCTGTTGGATTGCGGGGGCTTGAGTGGCATCCACCTCATAGAGCAGCCCGCCCCCGGCGGCATAGATTTCCTTCGCTGTGCCGTCCAAGTTCCGAATAAGCTCGGGGGCGCCTTGCTCATTCAAATCCCTGAGGATGACGCTGGCGCCTCGGATTTCCGGCAGCCGGGCCGATTCAAAGACGTAATCCTGTGTGCGGTCGGTGTCAGCGGCCAGGAGCGCGCGCTGTTTGGTCGTTATCGCATTCATCATGTCCATCTCCTCACTTTACCTGCACGTCGCGGGCTTGGGGGCCTTTTTTACCCTGGGCGACCAGGTAGCTGACCCGCTGGTTTCTGCGCAGCGTCCCATTCGCTATGTCCCGCTGGTTCACGTATACATCCCGCCCACCCCCGTCTGGCCGGATGAACCCAAACCCGCTATCCTGTTTAAAGAACTTGACCGTGCC
>JBNGDO010000075.1:0-23399 GCA_049975385.1 Anaerolineae bacterium
GCAAAATACCGCGCCCGGTGAATTTTCGGATAGATTCTTAGTCCATAAATTACTTCACAGATTTTGTGGCTAAGGAACACCTAAAACTACCAAGTTATTTTGGACGCCCCCTAAATTACGAATTCTGGTTACGCGATATCTATGTCATACCCTTGATCAGCTTCCTCTTCAAATGCTCTCAAGTCTCCAACGTCAACAATCACATCAATGTCAATATCCTGCTCAGGCCCCTCTAAGTTATATGCCACAGAGCCCTCGATCTTTACATCAATCGGTATATCGAAACCCCCCACAGGAATCTGGCTTTCGAGTTGGTCCAAAAACTGTTCGACGATCACAGCTTCAGGTGCGTTGAGCGTTTCATAAGCCTCGAGTGCCTGCTCCAAGCTCTCTCGTGCGGCTGCAAAATCGCCGTTGTGCGCCTGGACTAAGCCCATCAATGCCAGGGCCGACACTCCGGTCAAACGCGCCTGGGCCTGTTCGGCCAGTTGGCGCGAGCGATTGGCTGCGTCCAGAGCTTCGTCCCATTGTCCGCGCCCCACTGCGATGCGCCCCAACTGGTGCCAGCAGGCCGCCTGTAACCCCACGTGCTGTAGCGTCGTGGCGGTATCCAGCGCCAGGCGATAGAGTGTTTCCGCTGCCGTCAGCTCACCCTGGCGGTGCGCGATCACGCCGATCTGATATTGGTTCGACGCGCTGCCCATCGGATTGCGCAATTTCTCGTTGATCGCCAACGCCGCCTCGTATCGCTCTCTGGCTCCGTCCAGCGCATCTTGCACCAGAGCGACGTTGCCCAACGCGTGCAGCGCCAGCGCTTGTCCCAGGGCGTAATCCAGGTCCTTGCATATCGCCAGAGCATCTTTGAAAATAGGCAAAGCATCCTCATATTTCCCCTGGTAATAGAGCAAGTACCCCCATTCCATCTTCAGTATTGCTGTTTGGCGCACGTAGCCGAGTTGATCGGATAGATCGATGGCGGCCCGATAATGCGTTTCAGCGTCGGCGTAGTCTCCGGCCCGGCGGGCCAGTTGCCCCAGAGCGCGATGGACGCGTGTCTGTACTTCCCTGTCGCCAACGCGGGTTCCCAACGCGAGAGCCTGTGCGTACTGCTCTTGCGCCAGATCGAGATCGCCCTGGATCGCCAGGATGGACGCCAGTTGTTCGCGAGCGGCGGCGATGTCGCGTGCCGGAGCTTGCTCGCCCATCCAGGTCAACGCCTTTTCCAGGTGCTGGCGCGCCTGTTGGAGATCTCCCGTCAGCACCGCGATGGTGCCGCGACGCAAGCGTACCTGGCCCTGACCGACAATGTGATTGTGCCCCCGATATAGCCGGTCCGCTTCGTCTAGCGCCTCTTGAGCCTGCGCATATTGCCCTTGCAAGATGCGGATGACGCCTTCGTAGCACCGAATCCAGGCCTGATCCAGTGGGCGTTCCAACTCTCGAGCCGCTTTGCCGGCATCGGCCAGACAATTCAGCGCTTCCTGCCAGTGACCGCGCACGCGGAGGTAGTCGAACAGATGGCCGGTCAGCGCAACGATGGCCTCATGTTTCTTATGACGCTTGAGCCAGCTAACGATGCCGGTCAGATTGTCGTGTTCCTGGCTCAGCATTCCATAATTATTCTGATGTTGCTCAGCGTACGCCAATAGCCAATCGACAACCCACGCCTGTTCGCGCTGCACCATCTCTGAATTCTCCGAAGCGGCTTTCTCGCGCGCTAACAAGCCCAAGAGCGGGTGTAGGGCCAGGCGATCTGAAGTGATTTGGCTTACCAGGCCCAGCGCCAGCAATTTATCCTTGGCCAGGAAGTATTCCGGAGACAGTTCGTCTTCACGGAGTGCCGTCACGGGTGCGCTCAGGGCAGGAAAACAAGCTATTCTGACCAGCATCTGCAATGCTGTGGACGATCCCTGGATGTTTTGGTAGGTCGTTTCGAAAATGAGGCTGACTTCCTCGTGTTCGGGGATGATGGTTGTAGGGACGATCTGGAGACGCTGCCACAGATTCTCGAGTGAATCGCCGCTTTCAGCATGCGTCAGTGCCGTCAGTTTGATAGCTAAAGGCAAGTTACCCATCTTATTACATATCTGCTCGATGCGTCTTTGTCGGTCGGATTGCATGTGTTCCCAATCTAGATGGGCTAACAGGGCGAAGAGACGGATGGCCTCATCCGGGTGCAATGGCTCAACCCCCATTTCGTTGGCGTGCTCACTGATACCTGCGCGACGTAGACCGTTTAGAATCATTGCGCATGTGCCGGCAGCATCCAGAACTGTGCGCGCGACCTGCGCATCCTTGACCTCATCCAAACCGATCAAACAGTCGGGGCGTTGGGAGAGCAACGCGCGCAGCGCATTCACTTTCTCAGTGCGTCCCTGCGCCTTTGCTACACCAGCGTCGCCGAAATAGGCGGCCACCGATTCTAAAGCCTGTTCAGCGGTCATATCAGACACTCGGTGCCACAGGTAACCATCTTCAAATGTCTTTGCTTTGAGCAATTGCGAGAACAACTCTGTGGCCAAACTCGTTTTGCCTACACCATAGGCTCCGTAGAAGTAGTATTTCTGTCCTTCCGTCGCGTGTGCCTTTGCCTGCGCTAACTCATCATTACGGCCAATAAGTGGCGTCTGCAGAGGTGTCGGCGCGACGCGAGGCACGGTCGGCCCGGCATGCTCGGGCAGGGCTTGTCCGCCTATCGATCCGGCTGAGACGCCGGTTGCTGAGCCAAGCACATCGCCTTCGAAGTGCTGCGTCACGTTTATGTTGATGATTTGCCGTTCTGAGGTCTGCTGCTGTTCGTCGGATTTAAAGGTTTTGGGGAAAATGATGCCGTCCTCAATGCGCAAATAGAGAACGAGCGAAGCCCAATCACGTTGGGTGAAACCTGTACGCTGGTAGATGGCTCGACGTGCATTGGCGATGGTTTCGTCAATGATCTGGCCATTGAGTACACCTTTGTAGAGTTCCTCAAGCACTATGTGGGCATTCTCACTTTCGAGCGGGAACCGGTTGGTGATCACCGCCGCAATGCCGGTGCGGATCAACTCGGCGGCGATGCTCGCCCATGGATCGCTCTCAGAGGCGTTCGGCGTTTGATAGGCGTTCAATACGGCCAATCGGACATGCGCATCGTGCAGCATTTTGGTGAAGGCGCGCGCCTCAATGGGATCACTGGCGAGACGATCTTCCTGTTCGAGCAAAATGGTGACGCTGCCTTTGTCAAAGTCACCACACCCGGTGAAGTGAAAAATATCTGTAGGCTCTTGCAACATCGCTTTCAGACTTTCTCTTGTGGCGTGCTTAAGCCGATGGTATTCGAAAGAAGGTTCGCCGGGTGTTTGTAAAACTTGCTCTATGGCGTCCTGGCGCATGCTAAGTTCTTGAGTCTCTTGGGGCGTGAGCAGGGCCGAGGTTGATAAAATCCGGTAGGGGCGGTTTTTGACAATTACTCGTTCTCGCAAGCCAATGGCTTCGTGGCGGACAATGGATACATCGGGTTGTAGAGCCAGGAAACTCGGTTCATCCGGCGCATCAACATCACCTGAAGGGGGCAGGTAAAGATACTCCCAGGGAAGCGAGCGCAATTGTGGGCCCTCAATGATCAGCCGCACGCGTAGACGCTGCCCACGCTCCCGCACGATACGTAGGCTATCGCGAAGCCGCTCGCGAATAGAACCAGGCAGGATCAGGTCTCTGAGTACTGTCCCCAGCAGACGGATTTGTGCCGTTGTGATCCCTTCTGTCCTGATGGCTTCAAGCAGGTTCACAGATTGCCCATCTGATTGGGCCATAAACAGATTTGGATCGTAAGTGCAGGTTTCCTGTTCGTCGTATCCCGGCGTGCCACCGGGAACCAGGCCATTCACACGCACGTGGTATTGTTGTTCATTGGAGATGCGGCTAACCTGGACGATGAAATTGCGATAGGGTGTTGGTTCCATAGTTCCTCTTTTCTCTGTAACGGTGTGACTGAATCAATATCCGGCTCGAGTCGATACGGCAAGATGGGAAGCAGTGTTGGAGGTAGACGCGCAGCCACTTACCCGGAAGGCTATTGCTTGTGTTGCTCAACAACACAGTGGAGAAGAAGGCATCAGCAAAGACAACAATAAAGCACCATCAATATTCTAGACTGAATTGTGCTCCCTTCTCCGTAGCTGCACGCGTATTTCTTTGAGAGCTGCGATGATGCCAGATTTTGCAACTATTTCTATGATATAAGAATTTACATCAAAGCGCAAGACTGTGTTGCCCTATCGGAATGCCCTTCGCACAGTGGGAAGCGGATGTGGTGGGCCAAGCGGGTTATTGTCTTGTCCCAATTTCTCGTTACAATGGTGTTTGCACCCTTGCGAAGGCCTTCACAAGGGTGTAAACACAAGGTATTCATAGGTATGAACCCTAGGGTAAGCCCTGGACCCATTATCGCGGCAAGCCGCGAGGAATGTAACCTGAACGCGACTCTGTCGCGCCTTTAAACGTTTTGGAGGTCAATCGTGAGCTCTACGCCTGATCCGCCGTTTGATCATTTTAATCTGGTGGCGCCGTTGTACGAGCGGTTCATCCGCCCGCCAGACGCGCGCTGGCTGCGTGAGTTGTGCGCGTTTGAGTCAGGCCAGCGACTGCTGGACGTGGGCGGTGGTACGGGACGCGTGTCGCAGTATTTTCGCGATGACGTGGCGTCAGTATGCGTGATCGATGTGTCGGTTGGGATGCTGAGGGAGGCGCTGGCAAAGGGCGGCTTCTGCGCCGGTTCCGGAGCGGTGGAGCACTTGCCTTTCTGCGACGGTGCGTTCGAGCGGATCATCGCCATCGATAGCTTCCACCATTTCCGCGATCATCACCGCGCGGCGGGGGAATTGCTGCGCGTGCTTGCGCCGGGTGGGCGTCTGGTCATCGAAGAGCCAGACGTGAGGCAGTTCCGCGTCAAACTCGTGGCGCTCGGCGAAACATTGGCGTTGATGCGCAGCCATTTTTATCCGCCGCGCGGTCTCATGCGCTTTTTTGACGTACCTGGCGTGCAATTGACGCTCCACGAGTCCAATCCGAATTTCTGGGTGGTGGTGGATAAAGCTGCTGACTGACTTGATGCTTTGAGGGGATCGTCAGATCCCCGTCATGCACTTGAGTCGGGGATCTGGCGATCCCCTCCGAGCATTGACCTTTGAGCAAGAACTAGCGTTAGCCCAGTGAACCTTTCTTCATAAACATTGAAGGCGGCAAGTTGAAGCCATACTGCTTGAAAACGCTGTCGTTGTCGGGACGCACGCCGGTAGGGCCGTGGTAGCCCACAATCTTGCCGTTTGCCCCGTCGCCCTCGTCGTAGAACTGGTAGATATCTTGCAAGATGACCGTCTCTCCCTCCATGCCTAGGATTTCGGTGATGTTGGTTACCTTGCGACTACCATCGCGTAGCCGGGCAGCTTGGACGATCATATGGATAGCCGAAGCGATTTGTTTGCGGACGGTAATAAGCGGCAGATCCACGCCTGCCATCAGTACCAGGGTTTCCAGGCGCGAGATGCAGTCGCGAGAGCTGTTAGCGTGGATCGTCGTCATACTGCCATCGTGACCGGTGTTCATCGCCTGGAGCATATCCAGTGCCTCACCGCCGCGGCACTCGCCCACGACAATGCGTTCTGGGCGCATCCGCAGCGCATTGATCACGCACTGGCGGATGGTGATCTCGGTGGGGCTGGTAGGATTCGGCTTTTTCGTTTCCAGGCGCACGACATTGCGCTGGCGCAATTGCAGCTCTGCAGCATCTTCGATGGTCACGGTCCGCTCGTGTTCGGGAATATGGCTGGAGAGGATGTTGATAAGCGTCGTCTTACCGGAGCCAGTTCCGCCAGAGACAATGATGTTACGCCGCGAGACCACGGCGGCCTCCAACAGTCGCGCCATATCTTCGTTGAGTGATCCAAAGCGGAGTAGGTCATCGATGGTGAGTTTGTCTTTCGAGAATTTGCGGATGGTGATGTTTGGGCCGTCGATGGCGCACGGACGAATGACGGCGTTCACGCGCGATCCATCCGGCAGGCGCGCGTCGATCAGCGGGGTGTCGATGTTGACCGTGCGGCCCAACGGCAGCACGATGCGCTTGATGATGCGTTCGACGTGGTCGTCGTCCAGAAATTTGTAACCAGTCTCGCGTAGGCGTCCGTCTTTTTCTACAAAGATGATGTAGGGGCCGTTGACCATGATTTCGGTGATGTCGGTACGCTCGGTAAGTGGTTGGATAGGGCCGTAGCCAAAGGCTTCATCCAACACGTCGTTGATGAAGCCTTCCCGGTTGGTGTTTTCCGGCAATCTGAAGTTACTACTACTCATTAGTTGTTGCAGTCTTTCGCGGGCGGTCTTCTCGAGTTCTGGGCTGCGCTCCAGTGGTAGATCCAGGGCGATGCTAGGCGCGAGGAATTTCTGGCGCAGGGTATCGGCGATTTGCAATTTTATGCGCAGAAGCGCTGCCTGACGGTCACTGATGGTGCCGCGCTGGGGCGGTGTTCCTGGCGGTTCCGGTTCCAACGGGCGGAACATCGGATCTGGTGGTTCTTTCTCGGCTTTTGCTGGCTTTGGCACCGGCGTTGGTGCCGGTGGAGGTGTGCCATTGGCTTCGGATTGATCACGGCGTTTGAAAAACGTCATTGTTCCTCCTCTGTTTCCGGTGACCCCAAAATGCCCGGAACACGTTACAGGTAGGTGGCGAAATCCACTGCAATCATAGCATGTTCCGAGCACCTGTCAATAGTTACTCTTACTAAAACCTAACCGGGTAATTTTCATTGAGGAAAACCATCTACACCTCTCGCGCTTGCTCTTGTTCTTCTTACACCTTGCATGTATAATCAAGGTGTAAGCGTTCATCGGTCGATTGAACGCATCATTTTCAATCAGGAGTGTAGCATGGGACAAGGGACGGATTGGGTATTTTGGATCGTTATGATGGCGTTGATCATCATCTTTCTCTATGTGCCACAATGGATGGCGCGGCGGCGGCGTCAGCAGCAGGAAAAAAAGCTGGCCGTTGGGGATCGCATTATCACCATCGGCGGATTTATGGGGACATTGACCCGTTATGATCGTGAGGCCAATGTTGCCCGTATCCGCCTGGCTGAAGGCGTCGAGGTGGATATTCTGCCCAGTGCGATCGGTAGTAAGCACGTCCCACACGAGGGCGAGCGCGTATAAGGGGAGTCGACAATGCATCTTTCCGTTGCTGGGAGTAAGATCAACAAGTGGGCAGTTAGAGAGAGCGGTGATACGCTGGAAATGATCGAGCGCCCGCACGGGGGAATTTCCTTTGTGCTGGCCGATGGTCAGAGCTCCGGCGAAGCGGCCAAAGCCATCAGCATCCGCGTGGTGCGCAAAGTGGTCTCCGAGTTGGCCGAGGGGGTGCGCGATGGTGCGGCGGCGCGCGCAGCTAACGATATGCTGTACGAGCACCGACGCGGTAAAGTATCCGCGACCTTGATCATTCTCTCCGTAGACCTCGATAGCGGTTCTTTGGTGATCACGCAATGTGGAAATTCCGGCGTCTACATACGTTATCCGGCGGGCGATCTGCAGTTATTGGAGAGCGAGTCACCACCGCTGGGCTTTCATCAACACACACGCCCAACAGTGGATCAGATCTATCTCGAGCCAGGTCTGATCGCGTTGGCTTTTACTGATGGACTGGTTCACGCAGGTGCGAATACCGACGCAGCATTTGACATCCCCCAGGCGTTTGAGGCCATTTGGCAAGTCACGCCTTCTGCGCAGGCTGTGGCCGATGGGCTGTTGGAGCAGGCAATAGCGGCGGATAACGGGCGGCCCAAGGATGACACAAGCATCCTGGTGCTGCACGTACAGTCCGGCGAACCGCAAGGCCCGCGTTTTATGCGCGTCGAGGTGCCCGTCCCGGACCTGTAGCCCGCTGGCGCTGGGATGATGATGGATGGATGCGCGCCGCATTGGGATCGTTGGTCCCTGTTCCTCCGGTAAATCCACGTTAGCGCGCGCGTTACGGGCACAAGGCTATCATGTTAAAGAAATTATGCAGGAGCACAGTGCCGCGCCTGCAATGTGGAAGCGCATCAGCAACCCCGACGTATTGATTTACCTGGACGTCAGCATGGATGTCGCTGCACAACGTGAAGGATTGGAACAACCCTCTTCGTGGTGGGTAGAGGAGCGCGAGGTGCGTCTAGCGCACGCGCGCTCACACAGCGATCTGTTTATCGATACCTCAACGCTGACGCCTGCGGAAGTTCTGGCACAGGTGATACAGTTTTTGTCCAGCAGCGGAGCATAGCCTGGTCCTTTGTGGTCGGGCGACACAAGCCCCCGGGTGACTTAATCACTCGTGTATCGAGGGGATAGATCCCCGTTTAGCATAACAAAACGTTGATGAAAGGAGTTCGGTAATGAGCAAACAGTCACAACAGGCGCAAGACCGGGCTGTGGAACGCCCGGCCAAGAGGTTGCCGGCGATGGTCGATGAGGCATCGGCAACGTTGGAGATGCTGCGGACCGAGGCCGACCGGGTGCGCGGCCTGATGTCGATGTTCGGTTTTGGGCGGCGGATTCTGGTGCCGCCCGATGAAATCCACGTCGTGGTCGGCGATGGGCGGCACATTTTCGCCCTATCGCGGAAGAGCCGTGTTTTCGGTCAGACGGCTGATCGCTCTTCGACCTACTGGCTGAACCGGTTATCTCAAGTCATCAAACTCAAAACGATCAGTTTCACTGTACCCATTCGTGGCGATAACGACGAAGGTGTCCCGGCCCTGGACAGCAGCAAAGTCAGTTTCAATCTCTGGGCGCATGCCGTCGCCAAACTCAATCCGGACAAGGCCGAGGTCGCCGCGCAACGTGTCGGTTTGGATGCAACCAGCCTCATCAACACGATTACCGAGGTCGGCACGGCGGAGTTGGTCGCTGCAGCGGCAACGATGACGCTTGAGGAAATCATTGCCCAGCGGCAGAAACTGGCCGAAATTGCCTTCCCGCAGGTGAACCAGATTCTTTCGGAGTTAGGGTACGATCTGGCGCTGCTCACGATCACTAATCTGGACGGCGTGGCGTATGCCAAACTCATCAATCAGGCTGAATCGCGCATCTCGAAGGAGACCAGCATCGCCACCAACCGCGAGCAAGTGGCGGAATTGCAGGATGACGAAGCCCGCCAGCGGCAAGAGTCCGAGATCAAGGCAACGACCGAGAAGAAGCTGGCTGCCGAGCGGTTGGACGCCGAGCGCGAGGTAGAAACAGCGACGCTTAACCAGCAGGAAACGCTCGCGATACAGCGCCACGAAGTCCAAATTCGTCAAGTCGATCGCGATAAGGATGCTGCACGCGCCACGCACGAAGTCGAACTGGCGAAAGTGCAACTCGGACGGCAGCTCTCCGAAGCCGAAGTCGAAAAGCAAGCGCAATTGGCCCGTGTCACTGCCGAACGTGATGCGGAACTCCGCGCGATGCAACAGGAGCGCAACGCCAAAATCCACCTGGCAGAGACCGAAGCTGAAGCCGAACGTATGGCAGCAGAACAAGTGCGCAAGATCGAGCGCGACGCCGAGCGCACCCAGGCAGAGGCCAAGCGCCTGGAACAGGAGGAGCTGGCGAAGGCCCAGCGCGCCAAACAGGTGGCCCTGGTCGAAGCGGCACAGTTGGGTGAGGCGCTCAAGGTGGAAGCCGAGGCTGAGTCTCGCGCTTTGCAGATCAAGGCCGATGCTGAAACGAAAGCGGAATTAATCCGCGCCGAAGCGGAGGCTACGGCGACGGAGAAGCGCGCTCAGGCTGCCAAGGTCCGTGCCGAGGCTACCCGCGCCGAGGCGGCGGCTCCCGGTCTTGCCGAAGCCGAGGTCGCGCAGGCTCAAGCCGCCGCGGAAGCCGAGCGGACGCAGCGCCTCAAAGAGATCGACATCAATGCGCAGCGCGAACTCGTCAAACTTTACGATCAAGCGCCGGTGCTGGTGGATCTGGAGAAACTGCGCTTGCAGCTCGGTCACGAGGAACGGCTCGCCACCTTGCAGATGGAAGCGTATCTCAAGGCGTTCGAGGCGCTGGCCCCCAGCTTGCAGGTGCGCATCTATGGCAGTGGTGGTCAGACGACACAAATCATCACCGATCTGATGTCCATGGCGCAGGGCGTGAAGGCCTTGGGCGAGGAGATACCTGCCGTGGGGCGGCTGGTCGGTAGCGGGGCCGGGACGGAGGAGTTGAACTGGCTCCCCAAACTGGCGACCTTTGTACCGTTTATCCGCCAGGCCATGGCCGATGTGAACCCGCGTATGTTCACCAGTCTCAAAGTGACCGATCTACTCGACCGCCTGGTTCCTGTGCTCGCTGGGCGTGAGGATTTGCTCACAGCATTGACCGATTTGCGGGAAGATGCCGGTTTCCGTGTCATCGGAGATGTGCCTGTCGTGCCGTTATTGCGTCTGTTGGGGATTAAGGTGCCCGAAGCCGCCGCGGAGTCGACCGCCAAGCCCGTCGATATAGGTATTGTCGTCGAAAGTGATGAGCAGTCCGACGAGGATCAGAAGTCCGTGGCTGCCGCGCTCGCGTGATGGCTGACGTGACGGGGCGCTTTCCCATCGTCTCTTTCGTTGGCCGCTCGAACAGCGGTAAGACGACGCTGCTGGAAAAACTGATCGTGCTGCTGCGGCAGCGTGGCTACCGCGTGGGCGTGGTCAAACATACCCTCCGCCAGGACATCGAAACGGATATTCCAGGGACGGATACCCGCCGGATGTGGGATGCGGGCGCCGAGCACGTCGCTTTCGTCACGCCGGATCGCATTGTCCATACACAACGTTATGCGCATGCGCCGACGCTCGAGCATGCGCTGGCGGGCGTCCACGACGTGGATATCCTGATTGCTGAGGGCTTCAAACGCGGTCCTTTTCCCAAGATCGAGGTGACGCGGGCTGCGCGCGATCCCAATTTGATCCCTGACGTAGACGGCCGCATTGCCTGCGTGACCGATGTCCCTGATCTGGCGTGCGATTTGCCCCATTTCGGATTTGATGATGTCGCGGCGTTGGCGGATTTCATCGAGAACACGCTCGTTCGTGGAACATAGGTGATGGGGCGCTGGCAAGAGGTCGAACATACCGCGGACCTCGCGCTGCACCTATGGGCTGACGACTTGCCTGACCTGTTCGCGACAGCGGCGCGGGGGATGTTCTCGCTATTCTTGAAAGTTGATGATGCCGCGCCGGTCGAAACGACGACGTTGACCCTGGCGGCGCTTGACGTGGAGTCGTTGTTGATCGACTGGCTCAACGAGTTGCTCTATCTGGTGGAGGTTCAAGGGGTGGCATACACAGCCTTCGAGTTCGGGGAGTTGACATCCACCGCGTTGATGGCCACCTTGCGCGGTGGCCCGGTTGCGGCGTACGTTGCCTACATCAAAGCGGCGACGTTCCACGATTTGACCGTCGTTGCCAGGCCGGGAGGGTACGAGACGGAAATTGTCTTTGACACATAAGGGATGTTTTTAAAATTTGGGTTTGAGAATTTGAGGCAGGCGCAAGCCCGCCCTAAGTCCCCTCTCCCATTTTTTTGTGATGATAGTGGGGTGTGTGAAATGGTGCAGAAAAACGATTTTAAACAGATTAACGATTACGTTTGGGAATTACCGGCGGATTATGATAGCCGGATGCGCGCGCCCGCGCGCATCTACGGCAACGAGGAAGTCTTCGAGGCGGCGTTCCGCGATAGGTCTGTACAGCAGTTGATGAACGTGGCGATGCTGCCGGGTATCGTCAAATATGCGATGGCGATGCCGGACATGCATCAGGGCTACGGTTTCCCAATTGGTGGCGTGGCTGCCTTCCGTTACGATGGGGGGATCATTTCCCCTGGCGGCGTTGGGTACGACATCAACTGCGGGGTGCGGATGCTCGCCTCGCAGATCGACTACGCGGTGCTTGAGCCACATCTCAAAAATCTCATCGCAACCATCGACCGCAATTGTCCGAGCGGGGTGGGGGGCAAGGGCGCTGTGCAACTGTCTGGCAAGGCGTTGGACGATGTTCTGGAGCGCGGCGCGGAGTGGGCGCTCTCCAACGGGTATGCGCAGGATGATGACCTGGAGCGCACCGAAAGCCGGGGACGTATTGCAAGCGCGCAGGCCGGGGCGGTGCCGCCGCGCGCGAAGGAACGCGGTCGTCCACAGTTGGGGTCGCTTGGCTCGGGAAATCACTTTCTCGAAATCGATGTGGTGGACGAGATCTACGACGCCGAGGTCGCCGACGTGATGGGTCTGTCGCGCAACCGTGTTGTCGTGCAGATTCACTGTGGTTCCCGCGGTCTGGGCCACGAAGTGTGCGGGCAATACATCCGAAAATTGCAAGATGCGCCCCGGCGCTACGGCATCGACATTCCCGATCGAGAGTTGGTCGCTGCACCGGTGGACTCGCGTGAGGGTCGCGATTATCTAGCGGCGATGGCAGCCGCGGCGAACTACGCCTTCACCAACCGGCAGGTCCTGGCGCATTTCGTGCGGCGATCGTTCGAGCATGCGCTGGCGGGCAAGGTGAAGAACTGGCACCTACACCAGGTTTACGACGTGACGCACAACATCGCCAAGGTCGAGGAACACAGTGTTGGCTCACAGCGGCTGCGGCTGATCGTGCATCGCAAGGGCGCGACACGCGCGTTTCCCCCGCGCCATCCTGAGTTGTCCGCCGTCTATCGTGAAGTCGGGCAGCCGGTGCTCGTCCCCGGCTCGATGGGGACGGCGTCCTACGTCCTTGTGGGTACGGCGTCGGCGATGGATCATACTTTTGGTTCCACCTGTCACGGCGCAGGGCGAACGATGAGCCGCACCGCAGCGCGCAAGCGCGCACGCGGCGAGCAGGTCCGTGCAGATCTGTCGCAAGACGGTATTGTGGTGCGTACACGTAGCTTCAAAGGGCTGGCGGAGGAAGCGCCGTATGCTTACAAAGACGTGAGCATTGTCGTGGATTCGGTCGTCGGCGCCGGGCTGGCACGGAAAGTCGCACGCGTGCGTCCGGTGGCGGTGATTAAGGGATAGAGGGTACTTTTTTATCAGCAGATTAAGCAGATTTAGCAGATTCTTGTTTCTCATTTGAGAAAAATCTGCTTCATCTGCTCAATCTGCTGACAGACTTTTGCCGCATAGTCCGACCTTCAAGGTCGGGCTTATTTGTGCTTCAGTTCGTCTTTGAGCGCGATACCCAGGCGGCGGATGCCTTCGACGATGAACTCTGGCTGTGCGTTGGAGAAGTTCAGGCGCATGGCGTTGTGCCCTCCGTCTTCGTGCGGGTAAAAATTGACCCCTGGCACGTAGGCGACTTTGTTCTCTAACGCGCGCGGCAAAAGGGCCAACGTGTCGATGCTCTCTGGCGTGCGCGCCCACAGGAAGAGTCCCCCTTGTGGTTTTGTCCAGCTTGCCTCTTCGGGCCAGAATTCACTGAGAGCATCGAGCATCACGTCGCGGCGTTCCTTGTAAACTCGACGGATTTTACGCACGTGCGCTCTCAAAATGCCGCGTTGCGCCACGTCATTGGCGATCATCTGGTCGAAGGTGCTGCTGTGTAGGTCGGCGCCTTGTTTGGCCTGCACCAGCCGATGGGTGATCTCCGCCGGAGCGACGCTCCACCCGATGCGCAGACCGGGTGTCAGCGTTTTGGAGAACGTGCCCAGGTAGATGGTGCGTTCTGGTGCCAGGGCAGCAATAGGGATGATGTCCTCACCTGTGTAACGTAGCGCACCGTAGGGATCATCTTCGACGATGAGGAGATCGTATTTACGGGCGATCTCCACGAGCAGGTGGCGGCGCTCTTCGGGCAGGGTGGTGCCGGCCGGATTGTGGAAATTGGGCAGCACGTAGATGTAGCGCACGGGCGTCTGTTTGACGACGTCTTCTAGCAGTTCTACCTGCATACCGTTGTCATCCAATGGTATGGTAACAAAGTCCGCTTCGTAGGCACGCCACGCCTGGATGGCTCCCAGATAAGTCGGATGCCCGGTAACCACGGGACTTCCGGGGTCGATGAAGATTTTGCCTATCAGGTCGAGGGCTTGCTGCGAACCGGTGGTGATGAGGATGTTGTCAGGACCGTGTTGGATGCCGTATTTGGCCATGGAATCAGCGAGAAATTCACGCAAAGGCCGGTAGCCTTCGGTGGTGCTGTATTGCAGTGATAGTTTGGGAGCTTCGCGTAATAGATAATTGCATGCTTCTTCGATCTCGCGCACCGGGAACAATTCCGGAGCCGGTAGTCCGCCGCCAAAAGAGATGATGTCAGGTTGCTGGGTGATCTTGAGCAGTTCCCGGATGGCGGAGCTCTTCATCTTCCGCGCGCGGTTGGATAGAAAGCGCTCCCAATTAACGTGTGTGGTTGCCGAATTTGCATAAACGGTCATCGTTACCTCCCAGAGTAAGATAAAAAGCCTGTCATTTGACAGGCTTTAGTGTACGCGAGTATCTTCCAGGCTAAATAAGCCTAGATACACAGAAAGGCGTAACATAACCAATAAGCTGGATTGTACCATAGGTTTCGTCCCCTATGCTTTTATTGTATGCGAGGCGAAAGCTATCGTCAAACGCTATCTGTGACTGAATAACGTGACTTTCTTCGTGAAAGACTTTATCTTGAACTTGGACGCAACTCACTTTGGGGAAAATCGTCAAATCAACACCCCCGTTCTGAACTGCACCTTGAACTTGCTCTGCTTGTTCACTATGTTAAAATGTTGTTGGTTGATAACAATAATTCGAATGCGAGGTTAAAAGGATGAAAGCAGAGCGTGCCAACCGCGTTTTTGTCGCTTATCTGGTGTTGACTGATATGGCGATGACGGCTTTGGCCTTTGGGCTGGCTTACATCGTGCGCACGGTGCTGCCGTTTCCTGAACCAGCACAAGGGATGCGCCCATTTGCCGAGTACGTCCCCATGTTATTCATCCATGTCTTCTCAGTGCTGGCGGTTTCAATTTTCTTCCGGCTTTATGCCCTGCGGCGCAGTTCACGGATCGATGAATTCTACGCGATTGTGGGGGCGACGTTTGTGGGTACATTGATGGGCGTAGCCTTAGCCTCGTTGATGTTGCGCGACTTTGTGGTGGGCCGGGACTATTCTCGCGCGATGGTGGGGTATGCCTGGTTCCTTTCCACACTGTTGATGGCCGTCGGCCGGTTGTTCAACAGTTGGCTGCGCCAGTACCTGATTCGTAACGGATGGGGCAGACGACGGGTGCTGATCGTGGGGCTGGGCGATATCGCCCGCATGATCTTGCAGAAGATTATGTGGACGCCCGAACTGGGCTATGACGTCGTGGGGGTGGTGAGTTTCCATGAGACGGATCAAACGGCGTTGTTGGAAGTTCCCGTTGTGGGCGCGGCCGCCAAACTGGGGCAGATCATCGATGCGCAGCAGGCCGACGAGGTGATTATCGCGCTGCCGGAAGAAACGTCACATCACGACATTTTGTGGTTGATCTCCGAATGCGAGCGGGGCAGGGTGACCATTCGCGTGTATCCTGACCTTTTCCAGATTATAGCTGGACCGGTCAGCATCGGCGAGATGGGGGGCATCCCGATCTTAACCGTCCGCGACATTGCCTTGACCGGCTGGCGGCGCAGCGCCAAGCGCCTGATGGACATCGTGGGATCGGCGGCAGCGCTCGTCATTCTCTCGCCGTTTATGCTTTTGACGGCGATTGTCATCAAGCTGGAATCACCCGGTCCGGTTTTCTTCGTGCAGGAGCGGATGGGACTGGATGCGAAACCCTTTCCGATCTTGAAGTTTCGCTCGATGCGCGCTGACGCGGAAAAACACGGGACCTGGACTGCCGAAAACGATCCGCGCCGCACGAAGATCGGCGCGCTGATGCGTAAGGCGAACATCGACGAATTCCCACAATTCATCAACATTTTCCTGGGCGATATGAGCCTGGTTGGCCCGCGCCCGGAGCAGCCCTATTACGTGGAGCAATTTCGCCGCAGCATCCCCCGCTATATGGATCGGCACCGGGAAAAGGCCGGGCTGACCGGTTGGGCGCAAGTCAATGGTTACCGGCAGGACACGTCAATCATCGAGCGCACGAAATACGATTTATGGTATATCGAAAACTGGTCGCTATTGTTGGATATCAAGATCATCATACGCACCGCGCTCCAATTTTTCCATTCGCCCAATGCCTATTAGTGCTCTGATGGCTATCGACTTATGACTAACGATCCTGGACTCATGACCAATAAGCTCTCTTCCGGCGCTGTCCCTTCAAAGCTATACACCGAGCACTACTTTTTGGGGGTGTGTGAGGGATATCAGGAGTTCCTTTCCGGCGAGGGGATGTACCTTTCGCAGCGCCTGACCGAGGCTTTGGCTGTGGCGGGGATCGCGCAGGGTATGGCGGTTTTGGATGTAGGTTGTGGACGCGGCGAGATGCTACGGCACACCACTCGTTTGGGCGCGCGCGCTTTCGGCATCGATTATGCCGAAGCTGCCGTGCGTCTTTCCCGGCGGATTGCGACCGAGGTGATCGATCAGGGTGGGGAGGCTGGCGTGTATCAGGCGTCGGCACTGTATCTGCCGTTCGAGGCAGAGATATTCGACCGCGTGTTGATGTTCGATATCGTGGAGCATCTCTATCCGGAGGAGCTGGCGCTGGCGCTGGCAGAAGCCCATCGCGTGCTCAAGCCGGGTGGCCGGATCATCGTCCACACTGCCCCGAACGTCTGGTATGACCGGTACGCCTATCCCGTGGTGCGTTTAGTGCGTGTGTTGATGGGGCAGGGGGCTCGTTACCCCAAAAATCCACGTGAGATTATCCCCGAAAATGTGCATGTTCACGTCAACGAGCAATCGATGTTCAGCCTGGGGCGGAATCTGCGCCGGAGCGGGTTCCGGCAGGTGAAATCGTGGCTGAGCACACCGCCTCAATTCCGGCAGGAAAACGTTATCTTCCGGTTGGCGCGCTGGCTGTTGTTCACCGTACCGCCGTTCAGTTGGTTTTTCGAGCGCGAAGTCTTCGCCGTGGGGGAGAAATGAAAAACTGTTGCTGGATGAGCGGGTACGAGGTTTTTACTGTGGGGAAAAAATGAAAGACCATCGCTACGTGGATGAGCTGAGCCTGGAAGAGCTGGAAGAAGTGCTGCGGGTGCGACGGCGCGACGAGCGGATGAAGCGTATGCAGAGCAAGTCGCCGTCGAACGCGGCCAAACCAAATGCAGTTAAGTCGCTCGATCCACTTCGCGACCAAGCTGCGCCTCCGGTACAGCCGCTCGACGCAGCGCCGCCTGTGGTGCGTAATGCGACACGCAATGCGGTGCGCAATGCGCCGTCCACTTCGCGCTACAGCGCCTTTGTTGAACCTGGCAAACCCAAGCGCGAGCGTCGTCCGATCAAGTGGCGCTGGATTGGGGATCGTCTGTTGCTGTTGGTGGAAGTTCTGGCGCTGCTTGGTTTTGTGCTGATCGTGGCGCGCATGGTCACAACCGTACAAGGGCTCAACGAGGAAAGCCGGGTCATTCAGGCGCTGCCAACGCCGACGCCCGCCCCTTTCATCGGGGTAGTCGTGCTGCCCGGCGGACATACTCCCCCGGATGCGCAGCGCAATTCAGAGCCCGCGCCAATTCCCGCGCATTTGCAGGGTCTGGTGGCGCAAATCACGCCACTGCCTGTTCCCACACCCGGTCCGGAACATGCGCAGCGCATTGTCATCCCCGTCATTGATGTGGATGTGCCTGTGGTCAAAGGCGACGATTGGGAATCCCTGAAGATGGGGGCCGGGCACCACATCGGCAGCGCCAACCCAGGTGAGCGCGGCAACTGCGTCATTTCAGCGCATAATGATATCTATGGCGAAATCTTTCGCGATCTGCCGAAGATGAACATCGGCGATGAGATTCTCCTGCACACGCAGACACAGGCTTATCGCTACGTCGTCGAGCAAACGCGTATCATCGAGCCGACGGAGGTGAGTGTGATGGCTCCGACGAGTAGCCCAGTGCTGACATTGATTTCCTGCTATCCCTACGGCATCGATAGCCACCGCATCGTGGTCATAGCGGCGCTACAACCACAATCCTGACCTGCATCAACCGGAGCGGAAAAGGCTCCTCGTTACCCATTTTCTTGCTCGTTGTGCAAAAAATCTGCGTGGTTAACTTAATCCCCGAATTGGCGCAGGATGACCTCTGAGTCGAACTCCGAAAGCTGTCCCGTCACGGTGAACAAGATCCGCTCGCAGATATTCGACACGCGGTCGGCAGCACGTTCCAGGTTGTGAGCTGCCCACAGTAGATAGTTGGCCTGCTCGATGTTTGCTGAATCTGCGCGAATGAAGGTCATCAACTCGTTGTAGACTTGCTCGTAAAGGTGGTCGACTTCATCGTCGTCGGCGGGGATTGCCCGTGCTGCCTCTACATCCTGCTGCACGAAGGCGTCCAACGAACGGCGCAGCATCTCCAGGGCCTTTTCCGCCATCAGAGGGATGTCGATTAGTGGCTTGAGAAATGGCCGATCGCCAATCAGCAGGTTGATTTTGGCAATCCCTTTCGCGTAGTCTCCGATGCGTTCCAGCTCAGTGGAGATCTCCAGGATGGCCGCGAGAGTGCGCAGGTCGCGTGCTACCGGCTGGTGCAGCGCGATCAGGGCCAGCGTCTGGCTTTCGATGGCGTAGCGTTTGGCGTTGATCTCGATGTCGTGTTCGATGAGACGTTTAGCGCCTTCCAGATCGTGGCGTTTGAGGAGATCAATGGAGGTCATCATTGCCTCTTCGACCATGGTACCCATAATCAGGACTTGATCCTGGAGTAGTTGCAACTCGCGTTCAAAGGTTCGTCTAGGACTTGACATATTCACCTCGGGCTGTTTTCTTCACAAACTCAGGCGCTCGTTTGTGTGATTTTCTCTCCTGTGCCCAACTACGTTGGGCAATTCTTCACTACATGATTGCACACGGTGATAATTAAGTCAAATGCGCCGTAGGACGATTTTTCGATAGATGGATGCGCTTGTCAAAATTGGTAATTCGAGGAAAATAGGGCCTAACCGCTCAAATTTTGCACAATGAGCAGGCAAACGGGCAGCGAAGGCCTTTTTGCTTCCGGTTCGTCCGGGTTAGGGCTTCAGAACAAAACGAGGAGTGATGAGAAACATGGCAAAGAAGACGAAAAAGCGCAGCAGGGGACGGCCACGTCTTACCGAGCGTCAACTTTATCGGCCGGGTGTGGATGGTGTCAGCGGCATATCTGCGGCAGTGCTGGTGAAACCGGACGACGAGGATTTGGCAGCAGAATACCGTTACGTGTTGACTGATCTTAAAAAGATCGCGTGGTTGGCGCTGGCGATGTTGGTGCTGCTTGTCGTGCTGGCATTTGTCGTAGTGTAGACACAGAGTCTGGCGTAAAGACAGGGGATGGTCATGGCCATCCCCTGTTTGCGTTATGCGCTTTCGTGCTTTTGGCCTAGTAGCCAGGCCAAGCCTGTGTCGGCAAGCAGCATCAGCCAGATGTTTTGAGTTTGGATGAAGAGCATTGCGCTTAATACTGCTAGACCTGTGCGGATGAGGAGGTCGCGCCCACGCGTGGGGGATTGTAGGTCGGTCCAGCGCGCCGGATTGAGCAGAGCCTCGCCGGCTACAGGCACTAGGCCAGCCCACGCTCCCATCCCCACGCCAAGCAGCAGCACAAAAGGCTCGCGGTAGAATGCCCAATGTGCTTGATGGTACACCGCCTCGCGCAACGCTACACCCAGACTGCGCTGTGTTGTGCGCGGAGGCGAAAGGCGTCTGGCACTCCGATCGGCAAGCGCGACAAGTGCCCAGAATCCACCGGCAAAGGCACATGTCCAGCCAAGGTCGCGCACCCAACTGTCCCAATTGCCGGAGGATGCTTGGTCGGCGGCCCAGAAGAACGGCTTGAGTCCTAGCCCGCTAGGGGTCAATACGCCACGCCACAACAATGCCAGGGCCGGTATGCCCACGGCATAGAATAATCGCAGGGGGTGGATGATCCAGGGGGTGTCCCAAATCGCGCGATAGGGGGTAGAAGTAGCATCTCTGCTAAGGCGTCTCTGTAGGTGGGGGCGCTCCAAGAACCAACGGAGGGCGCTGGCAAGTAACGCGATCACCAACGAGATGTTCAACCAGACCCAGCGTTCGAGTAAGGCGGTTTCAGTGTTCAATAGTTGTTTTCATCCGGCGGGGTAACTGGGATTGTGACGGTGACTTTGGTCCCCTGTCCCGGCGCTGATTTAATGACTGTCTTGCCTTTGACGAGGGTGGCGCGCTCGCGCAGGTTGATCAGTCCCAAGCTGCCCCGGGTGGCATAATTGGCCTCCATCGCAGCAACGTCGAATCCCCCGCCATCATCCTCGATTTCCGCGATGACGTGCATTCCCCGCTGGGTGAGGCGAATCCACAGGTTTTTTGCTCTGGCGTATTTGCGTACGTTGGTGGTCGCTTCTTCGGTGATGTAAAAAACTGCGCCCTGAGCCTCTTTGTTGAGCAGTGCTTCCGCCTCTTTGTTTAGGTCCAGGTGGATAACCGGGAGAGGATCGGTTTCGCTGATCTTCTGTTTGAGTTGTTCCAGCGCAGGGATGAGTCCCTGTGTTTCCAGGATGAGTGGTCGCAGCGTGAACAACATCTGACGGATCTCTTTTGTGGTTTTGCGCGCCAATTCTTCTAGTTGTTTCAACTCCTCAAGGGATTTAGCCGGCTCGCGTTCCACGAGCATGCGGATGTAGTTGAGGCGCATCGCAATAGCGGCGATCGTCTGGGTTGGCCCATCGTGGAGGTTGCGTGCCAGTTTTTTGCGCGCATCTTCTTCCACAGTCACCAACCGGTCTTTCTCTTCCATCAAGTTCTGGTAGAGGTTGGCGTTTTGAATCGCCATCACCGCCTGATTGCAGATGGCGACGAGTAAATCTTGAAAGTCTGGGGAATAGGTTTCCGGTTCAGGACTACCCAAGACCAATAAGCCGTAGCTTTCGAACCCGGCCCGCAGCGGCACGACGATGGCTTGCTTGCAGCCATACATCGCCGCGACCTTTTCCAGCTCCGGATCCTCTCTGGGGTTGTCAATGACGATAGGATCGGTTTTCTCGATGGCTTCAGCGAGTACCCCGCTTTGTGCAGGCAAACGCAGGCGTTCATCCTGCGTTGTGATCCCCCTGGCCTTGGCGACGTAGAGGGTTTGATCCATCCCGAAAAGCAAAATCATTCCTACCTGAGTGATCTCTTTGTCCCCTGAGAAGAACTCTCGTAGTCCGGCGTTGCTGACATCCAATGCTGCTTCCAGTACGCGTTCGTAGTTGAGCGTTGCACTTAGCGTGCTAGCCAGTTCGAAAATCAACCGGACTTTTTGGTGAGCCGATTCCAGAGCAGTTTGCGCTTCGCGTTCTTTCTTTTCGCGTTCGGAGATCAGCGCTTGCTTGATACGCACGCCAACCTGACTGAACGCTCCACCTGCCAACAGGAGGATGAACCCATTGATGAGATAGGGCAGCGCGCGTAACATCAACTCGCTCAGCGGCATGGTCAAAGAGAATTCGTGCTGGTACCACGTGATGCCCCAGTAAACGAGGACGATACCGAGCACCACGGTAAGGCCGTATAATCGCGTGAACCGCAGGGCCGCTGTGACCATCGGAATCAACGAAACAAACAGCACCGGGCTTTCCGAGCCCCCCGAACCGGCAATAAGTCCCAACGTCAAGCCGATATCTTGAACCAGCATAACGTATTGTATTGATTTACTCAGCGCATTTTTGAACAGTGTGATTATTGCTATGATATTGGCGACGCCGCCGACAACGAGCAAGGCGATGACTGCGGTTGGAAATTCTGAGGCTTTGAATATGGTGTTGATGCCGATGACGCCAGCGACGCTGAGTAAAAAGAGCCATCTCAGGCTAATGAAGAGCAACTCAATTTTAAATTCTGATTCGCTTAGGGAAGGCGTGGTGCTTTGTTTCTCCCGCACTACCTTCGCCTGTGCCTTGGTGATACGCGTGCGTTTGAGGGAAAGCCTGCTAGCCGATGCATCTTGGGAGCCTGCATCTTTGGTACGTCTTTTCCTGGCGGTTTTCTTGTTCATAATCTCATATTTGGTCGATTATATCGAGAAACGCACTTGAATGATATCGCCATCTTGCACGACGTAATCTTTGCCTTCCAGATGAACTTTGCCAGTCTTACGAGCGGCTGCCATTGTTCCTTCTGCGATGAGATCGTCGTAGGCGATGACTTCCGCACGAATGAAGCCTCGTGCTAAATCGGTATGGACGACGCCCGCAGCTTCTTGCGCGCGAGCATCAACGCGCACATTCCAGGCGCGCACTTCCTCCTCACTTACGGTGAAAAATGATCGAAGTCCCACAAGTTTGTAGGAAGCCTGAATCACGCGCGTGCGCGCTAGTTCGGCGATGCCGAATTCTTTCATGAAATCAGCAGCTTCATCTTCGGCAAGTTGGCTGATTTCCATCTCGAGTTCGCCCTGCATAGCGAGCGTCATCGAATGTTTGTGATCGTAGGTGATAGCCTGATCAGGATCGATGGGGTCGTCACCTGTATTGAGCAAGATCAGCACCGGTTTGAGTGTGAGCAGGCTAAACCCGCGCAAACTGGCAACCTCTTCTGCGGTGAGGTCCAGGTCGCGAAGTGGTATCTCTGCATTGAGTGCGGCTTGCAATCGGAGGAAAAGCTCCTGATTCTCCAGCAGTGCTTTGCGTTCATCGCCTCGTGCGCCTTTGTGGAGGCCTTCATCGATGCGCGCCAAGCGATTGTCGACGGTTATCATATCTGCCAGCAAAAATTCCCCATCTAGCGTGTTAATATCACGTTGCGGATCAATGCTGCCAGCCAGATGTGGGACGAGGTCATTTTCAAAAGCGCGCACCACGTGAACGAAAGCATCCATCGGTGCGATTTTGTTACGCAGTTCGCCAGTCAGCCCGGTCTTGCCTAAATCTTGATCCAGACCGGCGATGTCAGTATAGGTGACTTTGGCGTAAGTCGTCTTGTGCGGGTTATATAGCTTACTCAGTGTATCGACACGTATATCTGGTACATCGACCACCATGCTATAAAGCTCCAGACGTCCACTGGAAGCGACGGCTGTGGGGCGGTTGGCTCCTGTGAGTGCATTGAAGACAGTTGTCTTCCCGCTAGATGGTAACCCGATGATCCCCAGTTCCATAAGCAACTCCTTAGCTTGGCATAATCTGACGCAGCTATTATACCACTTTTTAACTACCCGGGCAACTATTTCGACGGAGCCCCCTACGAAAGTTTTGCACAAAGTGGAAAATGCCGGGATACAGCGCAGTCCTCGCATTGACCTTATTCAGTTATCGTATGTGTGGGCAGTTTGGCAATCCCTATGTATATGGCCTATTGCTATTGTAGCACAACTGGAATGATAGGGAAATGGG
>JBNGDO010000076.1:0-23152 GCA_049975385.1 Anaerolineae bacterium
CACCGCAGGTGGATTGTGGTGCAAACCACCGCCTTTAGGCGCAGAATCTTTAGACAGCCTTCAGTCAGCTTTAGCCGACGTGGCCGGGGAGAAACCTACCGGCCAAGGCCGGTAGTGGTTTAGTTCCCCCCTTCAGTGATAATCTGGTATAATATCAGACAACGTTTTCAATAACCATCAAGGAAAAAGAGGGAATTGTGTTAGCCAGACTATATAGCAATATGTGCAATGCCTTCCCCAAGTTCAGGAAGGCGACCCGCAAGCAAATGTATCAACTGCTAGCCCGTTACTACCAACATCACGACTGGTCGTTTATGAATTACGGCTATGCGCCGGAGGACGCCACCGAAGTCCCAACCCTGCACACTGACGACGAATTCAACCGCTACTGCATCCAACTTTACCATCACGTCGCCAACGCAGTCGAACTGCGCGGGCTGAAGGTGCTAGAAGTGGGCAGTGGTCGCGGTGGCGGCGCGGATTACATCAAGCGCTATCTCAGCCCATCAGAAATGATCGGTGTGGACTTTTCCGATAGAGCTGTACGATTGTGCCAGCAACACTATCACGTCGAAGGCCTGAGCTTTATGCCGGGTGACGCCGAAGATCTACCATTCGACGACGACAGCTTCGATGCAGTGGTGAACGTGGAGTCCTCACATTGTTATGGCTCGATGGACGCCTTCCTCGCGCAGGTCAGGCGCGTTCTCAAGCCCGGAGGACACTTCCTCTTTGCGGATTTCCGTCCCCGCGAGCAACTCGCTGAGATGGACGAGCAACTCGAGCACTCCGCGATGCAGCCCATCAGACAAAAAGACATCACGCCCAACGTGATCAAGGCGCTGGACGCCGATCATGAACGCCGTATCGCGCACATCCGCCGGGGCGCACCAAAGTTTTTGACGAAACTGATACAAGAATTTGCCGGCACCAAAGGGGCTGACATTTACAAGAGATTCCAGACTGGGGCCTTCATCTACAAAAGCTTCGTACTCCAGAAAGTCTGAGCTGACTACTTGATACCGGATGCTGGATCAACATCATCTTTCCAGCATCCAGCTTCTAGCTTCCAGTTTCCAGCTCCCAGTCAACACACGCCAGCCAGGCGGGTAGCGCGTCAAGCAAGCGCGTCATCACGATCCGCGCCTGTGCACGGAAAAAAGTGACGGAGCCATCGTAGGCTTCTCCACCGTCAGCACCCACCAAGTCGGTGACGCCACGCAGAATCAGACAACGCACACCATTGCGCGCCGCAACGTAGGCAATCGCGCCGGACTCCCAATCGCCGGCTGCGGCACCAAAGCGCGCGCGCAAACTGGGAATTTCCTCCACCATCAAATCGCGGTCGCCGGAGACCAGTAGATCGCGCTGTACCGGCATCGGGTACGGCTCCGTCAGCCACGACAAATCCAGATCGGTGGCGTAATGTTGCAGCGCTGCCTCTGGATCCCCCATCTGCTCAATGATGTCATAAACGAGCGTGCGTTCAGCCAGCACGACCGTCTCCCGCTCAATCGCGCCATCGAAGCCGCCGCACGTCCCCAGGTTGACGATGAGTTGCGGCTGCCATCGATCGATCACGTACTGCGTCGCCGCCGCTGCCGCAATCTTGCCCCACCCTTCGTGGAAAAAAACCACCGGCTCCACACGACCGGCCACATCGACCTGGGCGATGCACCATTCGCCATACGGGGATAGGGACAGCCCGTTATGGGCAAACCGTTCGCGTACAATGCCCCACTCCTGTCCCGCCGAAATCACCACTGCTACCCGAATGCCTGCTGCTTCCATATAGCATCTCCTGAAATCATATGATGGTTCTCAATCTGATAATCGTTAGTCTGGTAGTCAAGGCCAGTCTGTGATTAGCTCAAATCCATCGACAAACCTCATAGGCCACAGAAGTACACGTGAGCTGCCGCCAGCCAGGGGTGAACGACCGCCAGCGTGGCGCGGCGCTCCCACAGATAGCGCAGATAGACACACGCTGCCGCATCCAGCGAGTGCGCCAGTGCCGCTTCCAGGGCCGCAAGGTATGGTGGTTCGCCTGGTTGATCCCATGCCAGCTTGTCTGCCACGAAGAGCACCTTATCCAACGGTGAAGCGCCCGCTTTGAGTGTCGTATGACAGCCGATAGCATTGAGTACATCAGCGTCGGTCACGGCGAAAAGGTCGCGCGCCAAAACAACTGAAAGCTTCTGGTGCAGGATCATCGGCAGAACGCGCTCTTCGGGCAACACAGGAATGCCCAACGCCTCCGCCGCTGCGACGCGCTCCCCAGCCGGGATGACGGCGCTGACATCGTGCAGCCACGCTGCCTGCGCTGCACACGCTGCTTCCACCCCTGCCAATGCGGCAATCCGGCGTGCTTCCACCGCGACCGCCGTACTGTGAACCGCCGTCTTTGGGCAGCCGTGGTGCTTTAGGAACGCCGTCACATCCTGCGCCGTGTCGCCGGTCCACACAATGCCTGCGTTAAGCCCGACGAGTATCTTCTGCATCACCCCACAGTATACCGCATTTTCTCTTCCTCAAGTCCTACGCAATACAATACCATCGAACCCACAGCATCCAACTTCCAGCATCAAACTTGTGACTCTTTCAGAAACCCGTATAATGAAGATACAGCCTCGCGGCCTTATTATCCTGATTAGGGTCTAGCCACGCAGATTCTTGCACACTCGATAGCGTAGCGACACGGGCGAAAAAAGGCGCTAAGGGTCGTTTTGGTTCCGCTTTATTCGGGTTAGGAACGCCCATGGAAGTTGAAGCAAAGTTCATCATACAGGATACGCAAACCTACCATGACTTGCAGGTAATGGATCACCTGGGGTATTTTTCGATTTCAGCCCCTCGCGTGGAGAATATGTGCGACACGTACCTCGATACGCCAGATCGCCGTCTTTTGCGGTCCGGTTACGCCTGTCGCCAAAGGGAGCAGGGTGGGTGCGCCGTGATCTCTCTGAAGTCTCTACACGGCGCCGAAGGCAACATCCATCGCCGCGAAGAAGTAGAAGCGCCCCTGGCGCGGATTGAAATACCGCCAGAGCACTGGCCCGACAGCGCCGCGCGTCAGCGCGTTCTCTCACTGATAGACCCCCTTATGCGATTGCAACCGCTTTTACATCTCGAACAACGCCGCGAGGTGCGTGAGGTGCTGTACGCACAGCACCTCGTCGCTGAACTCAGCCTCGACACCGTGAAAAGCCTGGATCAGGTGTACCACGAGCTAGAGATCGAACTCAAGGGCGCAGGAACGGAATATGATCTTGCCGCCATCCTTGATAAACTGAAGGGAATGCCTGGGTTAAGGCCGGAGCCACGCTCTAAGTTCGAACGGGCGCTGGCAGCACTCGATGCGCAAGATACACCACCGCCACCGCCGCGAACCGGCCCCGCGCCGACGGAGCATGTCCAGCCCAATGACGCGCCTGGCATTGTCGCCGGCGACGCTATGGCCGAGGCCGCGCGCAAGATATTGTACTTTCACATGTCGCACATGATAGCAAATGAAGCCGAGACACGCGCAGGCGTCGATATTGAAGCGCTGCACGACATGCGCGTGGCGACCCGGCGCATGCGCACCGCATTTTACGTCCTCGCGGACGTCATAGACGCCGATATGACCGCGCCCTACCAAAAGGAACTCAAACGTGCCGGGCGCGTGCTAGGCCGCGTCCGCGACATGGACGTTTTCCGGGAGAAGGCAGAGGCATATCTGGGTGCATTCGCCAAGAGCACACCGCCGGACCTTACCCTGTTGATGAACGCATGGGATACCGAATATGCGCGCGCGCGGTCAAAGCTGCTCAAATATCTCGATAGCGAACGTTATGCACAGTTTAAGCACGCCTTCATAGGCTATTTGGAAAATCCACTGTCTCCCACTACCACGAGCAACGCCGAACAGCGCGTCGCTGCTGCTGTCCCCGACCTGATCGCCACACGATTGGTCGAGTTCTATACCCGCAAAACCAGGCTCGATCAACCCGATGCCGATCTGAGCGACTACCACCAGATGCGCATCGTCACTAAATATCTACGCTATACCCTGGAGTATTTCCGCGAGGTGCTCGGATCGGAGGTGGAACAGGCCATCGAGGAACTGAAAGTGCTGCAAGACCATCTGGGCGCGCTCCAGGATACCGTCGTCGCCAGCAAGCATCTGCAAAACGTCATCGCCTGGGGAACGTGGCGGCGTCCCAAGGAGGAACATCTGCGGTGGATTTCCACGCCTTTCAACGCGCCTGACGTAGCCGCATACCTGGAATTCCGGCAGACTGAGAAACGCCGTCTAGTGCGCACCTTCCCTGAAGTCTGGGCGCGCTACGAAGATGTCCACCACCAGCGCACACACTTTACCGCGTTGATTGCCAGCGCCATTTCCGCGCTGCCATGAGAATCACATTCCATATCGACAAGGAGAAACTTATGACCCAAACGCCAAAATTCATCATTTTACTCGGACCACCCGCCGCCGGGAAGGGCACACAGGCCACCCGCTTAAGCGAATACCTTAATCTGCCCCACGTTGCCAGCGGCGACCTCTTCCGCTACAACCTCAAGAATGAGACGGAACTAGGCCTTAAAGCCAAAGCGTACATGGATCGTGGCGCGCTTGTTCCTGACGACATCACCATCGCGATGGTCTTGGATCGCCTGAGCCGCCCCGATTGCGCGAGTGGTGCCCTCCTCGACGGCTTTCCCCGCACGCTGGCGCAAGCTGAAGCATTGGACAAGGCTTTGGCAGAAAAAGGCGTCGCCATCAACGGCGTGCTCAACATCATCGTGCCCGACGAAGTGCTGGTCGAGCGTGTGACCGGGCGACGGCTATGCCGGACCTGCGGTGAACCTTATCACATCAAGTTCAATCCCCCAAAGGTGGAGGGGGTCTGCGACATCGATGGCGGCGAGTTGTACCAACGCGAGGACGACAACGAGGCCACCGTCAAAAACCGCCTCAAGGTCTACTGGGAACAAACCAGTCCTCTCATTGGCTACTACAGAGATGCCGGCGTGCTGGTCGATATCGACGGCGACCAAGGCATCGACGCCGTGACCGAGGAACTCAAAGCCGCAGTCGACAACCTGTAAAGCAACTTGTTTCCGTCAGCAGATTGAGCAGATTTCCTGTATAGCAGAAGTAAAAAATCTGCTTTATCTGCTCAATCTGCTGACAAGTTAGTCGCGCAGTCTGTGAGGAAAAGCCATGCTGGAAGACGTAGACCTGGGGGCAAAGCTACGCAAAAAAGTCTACAAAGCGCAGCGCCCAAAACTGCAACGGCGTCTCTACGCGCTGCAACGGGCCTGCGTGGATGCCGGGCTGCCCGTGATGGTGGTTTTTGAGGGGTGGGACGCAGCAGGCAAGAGCGCCGTGCAGAAGGCGCTGACGCAACGTCTCAATTCCCATAGTCTCGTTACCTACGATATTCAACCGCCCCGCACCTACGAAACGCTGATGCCGTGGCTCTGGCGTTTCTGGCTCAAGATTCCGCGCTACGGCGAGATGGCGATCTTTTACCACAGTTGGTACGAGCGCGTCCTGCGGGAGCGTGTCGAAGGCGGCCTTTCCAGACAGGACTTATCGAAGGCCTTCCGCGACATCGCCAATTTCGAGCGTACGCTGGCCGATGATGGCTACGTCATCGCCAAGCTCTTCTTCCACATCAGCCAGGAGGAACAAGCACGCCGCCTTAACGACCTGCAAAGCGATCCGCTATCCAACTGGCGTGTCAGGCCAGAACACTGGGAACGCCACCAACGCTACGCGCAATACGTCACTGCCATCAAGGAGATGCTCAAACGCACCGACACGCCCGCGGCACCGTGGACGGTCATTCCGGCGACGAATTTCCGTTGGGCGTGCGTTATGGCCTTCGAGACGGTCATTGCGCAGATCGAAAGCGCGCTGGGAGCGCGTTGCGTTGCCCTGCCCGTGGAAGACAGCGTCGGCGAACCGGCCTTAGGAAACGCGCCGGGCATTCTGGCGCGCGCAGGCGAAGAAGGAAAATAGCCTATGTTACAGGCCATCGATTTAAATCACAGCCTATCCCGCAAAGCCTACAAGAAAGAGCTGCTGCGCGCACAGTTGCAGTTGCGCCAGTTGGCCTACCAACTCTATCTGAGCAAGCGCTCGATGGTCATCCTCTTCGAGGGATTGGACGGCGCAGGGAAAAGCAGCCTTATCAAACGCGTGATCCAACAACTGGACCCACGCGGCTATGAGGTGTATACGATTGGTCCGCCTAGCGATGATGAGCGTGCCCATCATTACTTGTGGCGCTTTTGGAATTGCCTGATCCCGCCCGACAAGAAGCAGATTCTGATCTTTAATCACAGTTGGTATGGGCGGGTTCTGGATGAGCGCGTGCAAGGCGTCCATCCCAGAAGCATGTGGCGGCGCGCGTACCGCGAGATCAACGAGTTCGAGCGTCACCTGGTGGATTTCGGGATCATCATCGCCAAATTCTGGCTGCACATCAGCCCAGAAGAACAATTACGGCGCTTCGAAGCACGCACCAAAGCTACCGACAAGGTCTGGAAATCTACTCAGGAAACCCCGGGGCAACACGCACAATGGGAGCTTTACGAAGAAGCGGTTGAAGATATGCTGCTGCGCACCAGCACCGTGCCTGCACCATGGACCATCATCGAAAGCGACGATAAGCGTTACGCACGCGTCAAAGCGGTACAGACACTGGTAGGATTGTTAACCAGGGAACTCAACTACCAACCCGCGGATCTCTTGAAAAGCTTCCAGGTATCTACCGAGGATACGACCACCTGAGTATTGATGCCTAATGCCTGCCAGGCTTTAATGACAGAGTATCAATCGGCAGCGTGCCAGATCCCCCGGTGGGCAATCATCCATAACTGTGAGTTGACTTCTTCTTCATCCTTCTTGGGGACGACACGCTTGTAATCTCCCTCCGGCATCAGCATGCGTGCCTGCACGTTGTCCCGCAGATGAACCTGCAAGATGTTGTCACGCAACGCTGCGCGTATCTGCGGATCCTCGACCGGGAAAAGCGTCTCCACACGACGATCGAGGTTGCGCGGCATCAGATCGGCGCTCCCCAACAAGATTTCCTCATCCCCGTCGTTATGGAAATAGTAGATGCGTGGGTGTTCGAGAAAACGCCCCACGATTGACGTCACACGGATATTGTCACTGATCCCCGGCACACCCGGCCGCAGACAGCAAATGCTGCGTACCTGTAGATCGACCTTCACCCCGGCCCGTGAAGCCTTGTACAAAGCCATAATACTCTCTTTATCCACAAGCTGGTTCATCTTGAATGCCAAATAGCCGTTGCCCTTCTTTTCGTGGATTTTGACTTCGCGTTCGATGCGCTCCAGGATGCTCTCGCGCATTGTGCCTGGCGCGACGAGCAGCTTGCGATACCCATCCGGGCGCGAGTACCCGGTAAGCGTGTTGAACAGATCGGCGACGTCGGCGGCAATCTCGGGATCGGTGGTGAAGTAGCCGAGGTCCGTGTAGAGGCGGGCGGTCACGGCGTTGTAGTTACCCGTCCCCAGATGGACGTAGAACTTCATCCCATCCGGCTCGCGGCGCACCACCATACACAGCTTGGCATGCGTTTTCAAGCCCACCAGACCATAGATCACGTGGACACCCGCACGCTCTAGCGCGCGCGCCCAGCCAATGTTGTTCTCCTCGTCGAAGCGAGCTTTCAACTCGACCAGTACCGCCACCTGCTTGCCGTACTCGCGCGCTTTGAGCAACGCGTCCACGACCGGCGCGTTTGTGCCCACACGGTACAACGTCTGCTTGATCGCCAACACCTGTGGATCGCGCGCGGCCTGTTGCAGAAAGTCTACCACCGGCGCAAAACTGTCGTAGGGGTGGTATAAGAGGACATTCCCCCGGCGCCTGATCGCCGCGAAGATGCTATCCTCACCAGCAAATGCGGGGGGAATGCTTGGGACAAACGGCGTGTCCTTCAAATCCGGGCGCTCCACAGCGGTCAATTCCATGGTGTCTGCCAGACCGATGGGACCGTCTGCTGTGTAAACCAGGTACGGTGGAATCTCGAGGTTGTTGAACAGGATGTCGCGGATGTTCTTGGGCATGCGTTTGTCGACTTCCAATCGCACCACCGACCCAAACTGCCGGCGCTCCACACTCTCCTCGATGGTTTCTAGGAGATCGGCTGCCTCGTCTTCCTCAATCTCCAGGTCTGCGTCGCGCGTCACGCGGAAAGGATGCGCCGCCACGATTTCCACGCCCGTGAAGAGCAAATCCAGGTTAGCGATGACGACTTCCTCGATCCACACAAAGTTGGTATCGAGAACCGATTCCAAACCAAGCAGATCGTATTTATCAGCACTCTCTTCTGTCGGGATACGCAGCAGGCGTGGGAACAGGCTGGGAATTTTTAAACGAGCAAACAGTTCACCGTGAACCGGGTCGCGCACGACAACCGCCAGGTTCATGCTGAGATTGGAGATGTGCGGGAAAGGATGTCCCGGATCAAACGCCAACGGCGTTAACGCCGGGAAAATCTCTTTCTCGAAATACCGGCGCAGCAGTTTGCGCTGCTTGCCTTTGAGATCGGCATAGCCTAAGACGTGGATGCCCTCGGCATCGAGTTTGGGGAGCAGGTCGGTTTGCCAGCAGTTCATCTGGGTGGTCAAGGGGGGCAGGATTTGGCGGCGGATGGCGTCCAACTGTGCAGCCGGCGTCATACCATCCGGCGGCGTCTCCACCACGCCAGCCTGTAACTGCTTGTACAATCCGGAGACGCGGATCATGAAAAATTCGTCGAGGTTGGTGGAATAAATCGAGAGAAACTTCACACGTTCCAACAGCGGGTGACGTTCGTCCAAGGCCTCTTCCAACACCCGCAAATTGAGCAGGAGAAAGCTCAATTCGCGGTTGAAGTAAAGGCTCGGATTGTCCCAATCGATGGCGAGCGTTGCATCCGCGACCACGTCGTTTTTTTTGTCGCCCTTCTTTTTCTTTTTTGGCATATGGGCATCCTTGTGTGATTCAGTTTCATTGTAACATACATCACGGCGGAAAACAACCGTTGCACCGCCTTATGACTTGCCAAGATGATGCCTTATGCTATAATCTTTCCGTAAGCGCGGGTGTAGTTCAGTGGTAGAACGCATGCTTCCCAAGCCTGATGTCAGGGGTTCGAATCCCCTCACCCGCTTTTTCGCCTAATCTACGGATTCAACACCGTCGCTTTGGAGCGCGTCTTCAAATAGCCCATCAAGTTGAAAGGTTGAGGGTCTGATCAACTCCCTGAAACCACGACAGTCGCTATGACAAATGTTCTTCACCCCTCGGTTAGAGCGCGACTGATGATCCGTGCCAGAGTGTCGATATCAAAGGGTTTGTGTACAACGTCAAAGAAACCGGCGGCCTTCAATGTCCGCACGCCAACTTGCGACGTATACCCCGTGATCGCCAACACCTTGCAGGTCGGGGTCAAACGCTTGAGTTCATGCACGAGCGCTTCCCCGCCCATCTCCGGCATCACTAAATCGGTGATCACCAGGGCGATCTCTGCCGCAGTGCGGAACACGGCCAGTGCCTCAAGTCCGTTCGTCGCAGTCAACACATGATAGCCTAGTTCTTCCAATATACTCTGTCCTGCTTCGCGCAAAGGGACATTGTCCTCCACCAACAGGATCGTCTCGCCGTGTCCCAATGGCACACCCGGCGATTTTTGCACAATATCTTCGACTTCCATCTCGGATGCTGGCAAATAAATGCGGAACACCGTCCCCTTCCCCATCTCCGTCTCTACCCCAACGTAGCCATCGTGCACGCGTACAATGCCGTAGACCTGCGCCAGGCCTAACCCGGCCCCTTTCCCTACTTCCTTGGTGGTGAAGAACGGTTCGAATAAGTGCGCACGCACCGTTTCCGTCATCCCAATGCCGGTATCCGCAACGCTCAAACAGACCCAGTCTGAATGGGCAAGGCCGCCCTGAAGATTCTCTACGACGCTCGCCATCTCCGGTAGCGGCGGTGGCGCGCCAGGACGCAGATGGAGGTGCTGCAAACCGATACGAAGTATGCCGCCAGCCGGCATAGCGTCGCGCGCATTGAGCGCCAAGTTGGTCAGCACTTGCTGGATACGCCCTGGATCGACCTCGACAGTGAACTTCCCCGGCTCCACTTCCAGCATAATGTGGATGTTTTCGGGGATGGTACGCCGGAGAATAGCGAACACATCCCTGACAAAAGCGGAGAGATCCAACGACTGGCGCTCGATCAACGAACGGCTGCTGAAATCGAGGATTTGCTGCACCAGGTCGGTAGCCTTGCGCGCTTCCCCGATAACGGTCTCCAAACTCGACGCGAGGGCAGATGGTACACCGGGATAGCGCAGGCCCAATTGCGCATAGAGGATGATGGTCGTCAGTAGATTACGGAAATCGTGCGCGATGCCCGCGGCCAGTTGGCCAACGGCCGCCAGACGTTCCTGGCGGCGCAGGCGCTCCTCCATCTCCTTGCGCTCGGTGATATCGCGCACGATGGAAAAAGCCAGGTCAAGCTCGCCTACCCGCAACGGTGACGTGGTCACTTCAACCGGCACGCGCGTACTATCCTGACGCATATCGATACCCTCAAAGGGTTGCCCATTGTATTGCTCAAGTTCGTTTTTGATGGTCTGTCCAAGAATCCCGCGACGCTCAGGCGCTTGCAAATCGGGCACAGCCATCTGCAGCAGGGCCTCGCGCGTATAACCGAGCATGTCACATGCCCGCTGATTTGCATCGATAATCGCGTCGTTCAAATCCTCAATAAAGATAGCGTCACCGGCCTGATCGAACAGCGCGTGGAAATAAGCTTCGCTTTCCCGCAGCGCAGCCTCGGTTTGTTTGCGAGCCGTCAATTCTTGCTGCGCTTGTTGGTACAGCCGGGCATTTTCCAATGCGATGGCAGCGTGATAAGTGAAGAGACGCAGCGTAGCAGCGTGCGCCGGCGTGAAAGAGCCAGGCGTCGCACTGTCAACGTTTAGAAAGCCAACGACATTGCCACGCACGACGATCGGCGCGCCTACATACGAGCGCAGCCACGCGACTTCTGGTGCGTGAAGCCAGCCGGGATACAGCTTCGTGTCGGGTATCACCAGCGCCTCCCCGGTCTGAGCCATCTGGCGCAAATTGACAACCTCATCCAGAGGGAAAACTGCGGTAGACACAAACACTTCCGAACCAAACTGCTCATATCCCCGCGACCGCACAACGCGCGCGCATCGCTGTTCGTCAATGAGCATCACGTTAGCCGCATCACATGGAATGACGTGGCCCACCTGCTCCAACAAACGATCTAACACTTCATCAGGATCCAATGACCGACTAAGTATGGCCGCGGCTTCAGCTAACGCCTGCGAAAGATCCCGTTCCTGCCGCAAATCGTTTTCGGACTGTATCTGCGCCGTGATGTCACCATACGCAACAGCCACCCCATACCCTTCCAACGGGATGGGCGCAGCGGTCACGTTAATCCAGGTCGTTTCACCACTGTCTTTGACGATGCCCATTTTGACGTTCTCGACCAGCCTGTTCTCACGCAGCGCCCGTACGCTGGCAAACTCATCCCCCGGCATAGGCGTTCCATCAGGCCGGACAATGTGCCATTCCGGCCCATCGATGGTGCGCTCGCTATGTTTGCTCAGCGGCAGACCAAGTAAGCGCTCAGAAGCCTGGTTGACCTCGAGAATGTGCCCTTCGTCGTCGCTGATTGTAATGCCGAGAGGGAAGGATTCGAAGAGCACCCTGTATTTCTCCAGGCTGACGCGCAGCGCCTCTTCAGTCCGTCGCCGCTCGACCAGTTGCCACACCTCCTCCATCAGCAGGGTCAATTGACGCACATCCGTGTCATCATAGTCGCGCGGTTTGTTCGCCACACCGGCCACAATCACAATGCGATCGCCGGAGAAAATCGGGACATTGACGTGGCGCTGCAACGCGATGTGGCCTTCAGGATAGCCTTTCTTCCAGGGATTGGGCGCGGTATAATCATTGGTGACAATGGGACGGCGCTGCCGCACGGCCTCGCCCCACAAGCCCATCTTTTCGAGCGGATAGACCAACGGCTTGTCGGCTATCGCACATTCCTCCATCGCCGTTCTTGACCAGGCCTGCATCGTGAGTACAATCGGATGCCCCGCATCCGCTTCGTCTTCGTTCGTAAATGCCAGGTAGCCAATCTCACTGCCGGTTAAGTGCACCGCCGCTTCCAGGGCGAAATCCATGATGGCTTCAAATGACGCTTCGCGCATCTGGTACAGCCGGAGCAGGGTTTCCATCCGTTCGGTATTAAGCTGCAATGCTTCCCGACCGCGCATACGTCCGGTCACATCGCGGTATAACCACAGATGGCCATAACGCTCCTCGCCCAACGTCACCGGCACGTAATCCCGTTCCCACACGCGCCCATCGGTCAGGGTCAAAACTTCATTGTGTACCGCCTTTAGCGTCGCCAGACACGCCGCAATACCCTCTACAAAGCCTTCGGGGTCGCTAAATAGCGTTTTGGATATCTCGGCAGTGGCAGCACAGTCCGCACCGATCATCACGTCAGGAGAAGGGGCACCGAACAAATCACAGAACGCCTGGTTGGTGTACAGCACACGGCGTGCCTCGTTTTCGAACAACACTCCTTGTTGGAGACTTCCAATCAACGCGGTGAGTTGGGCCAGATTCTCACGCAACGACCGCTCCGTTCGCACGTGTGCAGTGATGTCCACAAACAAGGCCGCCATGCTGTCCGGTTCAGTTTGAAAAGCGTAGACCTGGAAAGCCCCGGCGATTTCCTCATCCGCATACACGACCTGATCCGTGCTCCAGGGAATCCCGTGCGCGGCAGTCTGGCGATAGCGATCCGGCACCTCAGTCGCGGCAAGCTGCGGAAAAGCTTCTTCGATAGTTTTTCCAATGAACTGGGTATTGTCCACACCGAGGATGCGGTCGGCAGCAGAATTGGCGCCGGCAAACACCAGACGGCCATCGGGGTAAAGGTCGTAGAGATGGATACCCACCGGGGCGTGCTCCGCCAACTCGGTGAGCCGATCCTCAAAATACTGCACGGCCGAGATTTGCGCTGCCTCCAGAGCGGCGACACGTTGACGCAGCGCGCTCACTTCAGCGAGCAATGACTCACGGGTTCTGTCCTCATCGATCATAACGCGCCTCCTACTCCTATGCGCTCCGGTGGTCAGAGAGTCCGATCCCAAAAAACCAACACAGCCTATACCCCTATGATAGTCAAGTGTAGTATTTTGTCGAGAAAGGCCACCGGTGCGACTGGATAGCACACCATAAACGCAGCACAAAACCGGTTGAACTTATCGTTAGGTGCGAGTATACTTTGGCTGTGCAGAGTCGTTGACGCAGCCTGCCGCTTCACTGTCGGGCGCGCCTGGAGGCAACAGCGAGGCCCATAATGGGATTCACAATTTGATTGACCTGTAAGATGACTGTTGAACGATTGTGTCCAGAGCCTCGGCATTCGCGGCTGCCGGGGCTTTATCTTGTTACACACAAGGAGACTTTCTCAATGAAAAAGATACCCGTTGGTTTATCGATTAGCCTGATATTGGTGTTACTATGCGGAAGCTTCGCTGGCGCTGTAGGTTTGGCTCCCGGCACAGTAGGATGGTCATCCCCCGTACCAATCTCGAACACAGCCGGAAGCTCGTACTATCCACGCCTGGGATACGACACGACGGACACATTGCACCTCGTCTGGCAAGACTGGGTAGACCTAGGCGTCCATTGGCCCTACATCCTTTACGCGCAGAAGTCGAGCGACGGTTCGTGGTCCGCCTACACCTATCTGCCCGGCAATGCTCAGGGTGTCGAACCGGCGCAGGATGTGGGCACGGATGGTGCGGTGCACGTCATTTTTATGCGAGAGGACAATAGCATCGCTTACACACGACGGGCCGCCAGCGGCGTCTGGTCGGCGGTGGAGACAGTATCCGCGACGTCGGACTACAGCTCGGGGATCGACGTCGCCGCCGCGCCGGATGGCAGCGTTCACGTCGTCTGGCGCTACTGCGCCGGTTCTGGAGAAGACGGCCTGATCTACCACCGCGCCCGGTCGTCCGCCGGCAGTTGGAGCAATACGACGCTGGTCTCCACGTCCGGCGGCGACGCCTCACTTCCCCTGATCACAGCCGACGCCAACAGCACGGTACATCTATTGTGGAACCGCAGCGCGTCCGGAGAATACGGCATCTTCTACGCCGCCAAGCCCGCCGGTGGGAGTTGGTCCGCGCCGCAGGAACTCGTGAACAGCGCTATCTTGAGCAGTGTGGAACAGTTAGCGCATGACACCGCCGGTGCGCTGCACCTGGTGTGGAGCGTGCGCGATGGGGTCCCCAACCCGGCTATCTACCACGCCCAAAAACCGCTGGGACAACCCTGGTCGGCGGCGGAGCACGTTCACAGCGGTTACGTCGATCAGATCGCCGTTGCCACCGCTGAGAACGGGCTGGCCCACATCACCTGGAGCGACAACGGCTGGCTGTGGCACACGTTCCAGAATCCCACCGGCGGATGGTTTGCCCCAACAAGCACCGATATGCACGGCGGTCTGCTCGACCTGCGCGGCGCGCTGACGCTGGCCGTGGACGCGGACGGTGCGCCGCACGCCGCCTGGGACTCCGGCCCGGTCTTCGATCCGCCGGACGGCACGCAGCGCGGCGAAGTCTGGTACGCCGCGTGGAGCGGCCCGCTGGCCGCCTCGACCGTCATCACAGAGGGGGGCGGCAGCGCAGCCTCAGCCTCAGGGCTGACGGTCGTCGCCTTCCCGGCGGGCGCGGTGCTCACCGATACGCTCATCACCCACACACCGGTCACGCTGCCGCCAAGCGACATGGCGGTGGTGGACGCCTTCGATCTCTCGGCGACGCAGGCCAGCGATGGCGTGAGCGTGACCACCTTCCTCAAGCCCTATACCTTGACCGTCAGCTACACCGATGCCGGGAAAGGCGCGGCGATTGAAGCGACGTTGGGCCTCTACTGGCGAGACGGCGACAACTGGACGGCGATTCCATCCGCCGAGTTGGATAGCGCCGCCAACGTGCTCACCGCAACGTTGGACCATCTGACCGTCTTCGCCGTCATGGGCGAGACACATCACGTCTATCTGCCGCTGGTGCTGCGGTAGCGCGGATCGGGAGAAAAGTGAAATGCGGAAACAATACTGGCTAGGCTTACTCTGGGTTTTTCTGATGTTGGGCTATCTGGGCAGTGGCGCTCTCGCGGTCCCGGTTCAGGGAATGGCAGAGGACACGGCTATTCTCAACAGCGCGCCGCCGGAAGCGCCCACCGGGATCGCATTGGTGGCGGGCGATACGGTCGATCTAACGTGGCATCCGGAGAACTTTCCCGACGGCACGTTCATCCGTCTGGAGCTCTATCGTGGCTTTTCCACCGACACCCTAGAATGGATCGCCACGATCAGCAGCGCCTCCGTCTGGCGCTACCGCGACACGGGTCTGGCTGCAGATACCAACTACACCTATCGCGCGATTCTCTACTACTACCCCCTCAGCAGCCCGAGCGAAGAACGTACGACGACGTTGTTTACCGCCAGCGCCGGCACCGGACGCTTGAACGGACGCGTCTTCGCGAGCATCACGCTGCCCAATGGTATTTACGATTTGGGGACGCTGACCGTTTACGAGCCTGCGCTACTGACGGTGCCATCCGGGGTACGGACAAAAACCAGCGGTACGATCAGAGCCTTGAACGCGACATTGCACATCGATGGCGCAACCTTCGCTGCCTTCACGACGCTGGCGTTTGGGGACGATTCACCCGCGGCGTGGGGCACGGGCTGGGTACGCCATGCGACCACGGATGAATACAGCACCATCGCCGTCTATGGTGACCGTGCGGTGGACATCTGCGGCAACACGCTCGGACGGTACAGTACAATCGACGCGACGAATGCGACCGGCGTTGTTACCGTGCAGGACAACACCGGGGAAGCGTATGTGAACCTGGGTGGCAACGGCACCGCGACGGACAACGCGCTGCGCAACGCCCAGGCTTACGGCAACGCCACACTGGAAAACAACGTCTTCGAGTCCATCAGCGTGAACGACAATGCTATGGCCCGTCTCAACCGTATCACCGGGAAGGCGACGGGGCAGGGCACATCCACGCTGGAATACAACACCATCGCCGGGAAGCTCACGCTGCGCGGCGATGCACTGGCCCGCTACAACGACCTCTCCGGCGGTGTGGAAGTGGGCGACCGTTCTCAGTTGGAGGAAAACGTCATTACGGGTGACGTCACCGTGGACGAAGATGCCGCCGGAGTCACACTGCTGCGCAACACGATCACCGGGGGTACGCTGGTGATCGCCAACGATTATTCGTGCGACAATGACCCCGCCACCGCCTACGCCGAGGGCAATCTCATCGACTGTGGCTGGAACTGCTGGGCCGTCAAGGTTTACGGAGGTGCGCACGCCACGCTCGTCAACAACGAGATCAACGGCAGCCTGGACGTCGGCCAGGAATGTACGCAGTTCACGGCACACCAGAACGTCATCGACGGCGGGTTCGCGCTCTGTTGGACGCCGGCGGTCACCATCACCGAGAACATCGTGGACGGCAGCATCAACGTGGGGAGCGCCTTTCCCGCCACGTGCAGCGGTGACGCCAGCGGCACCATCGCCCGCAACACGATCCAGGGCAACCTGGGGGAGTACAGCGCCCCGGCGCTCTATCTCTCCCGCAGACTGTACACCGAATCTCACACCGGCCTGGCAGTCCAGCACAACTGCTTCCAGAATAACACCATCGCAGCGCGGCTGTTCACCATCCCGGAGCACGGCCTGGTCGATTTGCGCGACAACTGGTGGGACGACGTCTCCGGCCCCAACTACCCCACCAATCCCGGCGGAGCCGGCGGGCGCATCGAGAACCTGCAGAATGCCCCGCTGACCTTCGACCCGTGGGATACGACGCCTGCCTATTGCCAGGATGCCATTCCCATCACGCACCGGCCCGCCGGCGTGGAAATTGAACTACCCGATACCATTCGCCCCGACGGCGTCAGCCAGGTCCCGGTTCAGGTTACGGTGCTGGATCAATACGGCTGGCCGCTGGCGGATGCCTCGGTGAGTTTCTCCCTGCTCCCGGAGGGCCTGGGCCAACTCGATCAGGAGGCCGCCGTGACCGACGCCTATGGCCGGGCCACCGTCTGGTACACCGCGCCGTCCCTGGATCAACTGGGCCGGCACGGTGAGGTGGAGATTCGCGCTCTCAGCGGCGCGGCCCAGGATTGGGGCATACTCGCTTTCGAGAAGCCCGCCACGCTGCACACCGCCGAACCGCGTTACCATCAGGACGGTTGGAGCGAATGGCGCGCGCTCCTGCCACCTGACCCGCACGTCCTCGCCACGCTACACGCCAAATTGACCTACGACGGCGAGCCGGTGCGCAACTACACCGTCACAGCCGCGATCGAACCGCTGGAAGGCGGCGTCTATGACGGCGTCTTTATCGAGGGCAGCACCATCGTGCCGCCCCTCGACGAGCACGAGGTCACGCTGCTGACCGACGAGAACGGTGAGGTGTGGGTCAAGTACCGGTACACCGGGCAGACCAGCCGCCAGGATAGCGTCCGCGATGGCGTGCGATTGCGCAGCGACGCCTTCGAACACCTGGCGTCGTGGGAGATCGAGACGGGGATGGACCTGCAGTTGGTGGACATCCGCCGTCCGGGAGCGTCGCAAAACGACTACCTGGTGATGGGGACGCCGGAACCGCTGGAGATCATCGTCCGCGACCGGCTGCACCCCGGCTTCCACCTCAGCCACTACAACGACAATCCCGACTTTCTCACCGACCCGTTTGTGGGCGTCTGGCTCGACATCGGCGAGGCCGGGACGCTGGACGAATTCTTCGATCTGCTACTCATCGATCACCTGCGCATCCCCGGCGAGCGTTCGTACGCCACGACCCTGGAATTGGCTGGCGATGACCAGGTCTATCTGCGCACCTTCGACGGGGAAAACATCAACGGCAGGCCGGTGCTGACGCCACGCTTCGAAGGGTGGAACGTCTACTGGATCGGCATCCACCTGCGCCGCAACGCCGATGGCCTCATCCTCCGCGACACGTATCCCGCCGGACAGACCGACAACAACTACGAGATGCTGCGCTTTCAGGCCAACGCGGAGATGACGGCATGGGAGCTGTTCCTGCGCAACAATCCCTGCGCGCCCAATACTCCTTGGGGGAAAGCGGCCAAGTGCACGCTGAACATCCTGACCTGGTTCCCGGCCACGACGGCGCAAGCCAGCGTCGCTTCGACGCTGCTCTCGGTGTGCGAAACGCTGTTCAACGTCGCCAATGGGCAAGTGGAGAGCGCGGCGCTGGGCGCAGGCAATCTCTACGGCGGTGAGTTGGACAACTACCTGACGGAGCACCCTGAGATGCTGGTCGGAACCGGCTACGGACCGGGCATGGCCACCCTTCTCGGCAAGCTGGGGACGATCTCGAAAGTCCTGGACTGTTACAACGCGCTGCCGGACTGGCCTGGAGCAGCGGGAAATCCTCCATCTGCCGGACTGTGTAGTTTGCAAGCGCGCACTGCACCACCGCAGTCTGCTGCGGCGCAGTCTGCGGTGGCGCAGAATATGCTGGCGCCCGATCAGACGGCAGTGTGGGTACAGGGTCTGCTGCAGAGCACGGGCGGCCCGGACGTCGATCTCGATGCCCTGGCGATGCTGGGATCGCAGCAGACGCAGGTAATCGACGCCATCACCGGGCACACGGTCATTACCGTCCCTGGCGCAATGACCGACACCCTCGGCACGTACTTCAGCCTGGTCAACGACCTGGGCAGCCTCTATCTTCTGCCGCCCGGCAGCTACACCGTCACCGCGCACATCGTCACCGACACGCACGTGCTCCTGTTCCGCAAAGGCGTCACCATGACCGCGTTCAGCACGGTGGCGTGGGAAGACGCGGGCGATACAGCGCGGCGCATCAGCTTCACCTTCGGGCCGACGGCGACGGCGGCCCTGACCGTGGATGAGGGAGCCGATGGCAGCATCGAACGCACCATCCCCGCTGAGGAGACGCCGCATCTGATCGCGCCCGCCAACGTGCAGGCAACGCGCGACAGCTCTTACCGCGACCGGGTTCTGGTCACATGGTCACCGGTCGTAGATGCCTATGGCTACCGGGTCTATTACGGCACCGAATCGCGTTGGATGCCGTCCTTCACCGCTTACCCCAATCAGGTAGAGGTCTACACGACGTCGAAAACGCTCTCCGGGCTGGCATTGAGCGATTGGGCTTACTACGTCACGGTGACGACGCTGGACGCTGATGGCCACGAGAGCCTGTACGGGGCAGAAGTCACCGTGGGCCAGGGGCTGCGACCGCGTCCAACCTACCTGCCGTTAATAATGAGGCTCTGGTAAGGCCGTTCCAGGAAAATAAACCAGCCAGACTTTGGCGCTGGCGCAGGAACTTTCCTCTGATGTGGCCTGGTTTAAATCCTGGAACTACCTAAGACTGCGTATGTCAAAAACAGCAATCACAACCCATCTACACGTCCACTCCCAGTACACGCTTCTGGGAGGGGCGGCGTCCGTTGCGGACCTGACAGCCCGCGCGGCCAGCGATGGCATGTCACGTCTGGCGCTCACCGATACCAACGCCCTCTACGGCGCGGTCGCATTCACGCGCGCGTGCCATGCGGCCGGTATCCAGCCCATTCTGGGCATGGCCGTGACCGTCGCCTGGCCTGCGGATCTGCAACTGCCGGATACCTGCGAAGCGCCGAGTCTGCTGGTGCTCCTGGCGAACGGCCCGGCAGGCTACCGTTCCCTCTGTTGCCTGTCCTCGCTGCTCCAGGGACACGCCGACCGTGCCGCGCGCCTGGCGCGCGGCCTAGACTGGGATGATCTGCGCGCCCACCGCGATGGCTTGCTCTGTCTAAGCGGTGGGCGGCGCGGCTGGATCGAACGCTGCCTGCGCGCCGGAGACGTCCAGACCGCGCGGCGGCTCGCCGGACGGCTGGCGGGCATCTACGAGGAACAGACGTACCTCAGCCTGGAATTACACACAGCTGACGATATACCGGTCGCCGAAGAGATCATCGCAACGGGACAATTCCTGGGAATCCCGCCGGTCGCCGTCCAGCCGGTGTACTGCCTCGCACCGGAGGACGCGCCCCGGCTGCGCCTGCTGGCCGCCATCGATCACAACTGTCGCCTGGAGGCCGTCCCGGTCACGGCCTTGCCGGACAATGGCGATTCTCGCATCGACCTGCACTGGCTGTCCCCGGCAGAACTCACCGCACGCTTCGCGGCCTTTCCCGACGCCCTGGCGCGGACGGTCGAAATCACCCAGGATTGCGCTCCGGCATTGCCCACCGGCACACCTCTCTGGCCCAGGCTCGATCTCCCCGACGGTCAAACCCCGGCAGAGGCCCTGATCACACAGGCCAACGCCGGATTGACCGCACGGTACGGCCCCACTCCCGATCCCGTTATCCAGACCCGCCTGGCGCGGGAACTGGACGTCATCAATCGCTACGGCTACGCCCCACTGTTCCTCATTGTCGCCGACATCGTCCGGCATGCCCGCGCCCGCGACATCCCGGTGAGCACGCGCGGCAGCGTCGCCAACGCCCTGGTCGCCTACTGCCTCGGCATCACCACCGTGGACCCCATCGCCCACGACCTGCTCTTCGAGCGCTTCCTCAGCCCGGCGCGCGCCGACCTGCCCGACATCGACCTGGACTTTTGCAGCCGCCGCCGCGACGAGGTGCTGGCCTACGTGCGGCGCACCTACGGCGAGGAACACGTAGCGCTCGTGGCGACGATCAGCACGCTGCAACTGCGCTCCGCAGTGCGCGAGGTCGCTAAGGCCTACGGGCTGAACGAAATGCAGCTTCAGCCACTGCTGAAGAACCTCCCCCACGGCTGGCATCCACGGCATCGTGAATCGCGTACGCTGGATGATCTTCTGAAACCCTTCAGCGATTCGCAACAACGCGAGGTCCTGCGTGCGGCCTACGAAATCGTGGGACAACCGCACCACCTCAGCGTCCATCCTGGCGGTGTCGTCATCACCCCCGGTCCATTGACCGACATCCTGCCGGTGCAGTGGTCGCCCAAAGGCTTCGTCATCACCCAATTCGACCACCTGGACGTGGAGGCGCTGGGCCTGCCCAAACTCGACCTGTTGGGCATCCGCGCGCTCACCGTGCTGGCGGACGCCGCCGGCCTGGTGCGGCGCGATCACGACCCGGCCTTCCAACTCACCGCCATCCCCCTGGACGACGCCGCCACCGGCGCATTGCTCGCCCGTGGGGACACCGTCGGCGTGTTCCAATGCGAATCGGAGGGCGCGCGGCGCACGCTGCGGAAACTCAACGCGCGGACGGTGCGCGATCTGGCGGTCGCCAACGCTTTCTTCAAGCCCGGCCCGGCGACCGGCGGCCTGGCGGACGCGTTCGTGCAACGCTATCGCGGCGACGCGCCGGTGCAGTACCTGCATCCCGCCCTGGAACCGATCCTCGCCCCCACGATGGGCGTGCTGCTCTTCCAGGAGCAAATCTTGCGCGTCGCCGTGGAGGTCGCGGGCCTGAGTTGGGAGCAGGCCGGCTATCTGCGGCGCGGCATGAGCAAGATGGACGCTGCCGAGATGGCGCCCCTCCAACAAGCGTTCGAGCTGGGCTGCCGGCGACCTCCGCCGGACGGGCCCGGCTTCACGACGCAGCAGGCGCAGCAGTTGTGGGAACAGGTGGCCGTCTTCTCCGGGTACGGCTTCAATCAGGGCCACGCCACCGCCTACGCCGATGTAAGCTATCGCTCGGCGTACCTCAAAGCGCACTACCCGGCGGCGTTTCTGGCGGCGCGCTTGCAGGATTGGGGCGGCTATCACCACCCGGCGATGTATATGGCCGAAGCCATCCGGTTGGGAATGGCCGTGCGCCCGCCGCACGTCAACCACAGCGCAGCGGGATTCACGCTGGCCTGGGAAGATGCACAAGCGGTGCTTTGGATGGGCCTGGGACACGTGCGGGACTTACGCCAGCAGACCATCCGGGAGATCATTGCTGCACGCCAAACGCAACCTTTTGTCGGTATCGGCGACGTCCTAACCCGCCTGGCTTTGCAGGACAAAGAGATCGATCATCTGATCCGCTGCGGGGCAATGGACGGCCTGGGCGAACGTCGCGCGGCGATGCTGGCCGCTGCCGCCCTGACGCGCCGGGCCGGGAGCGCGCAGCAGATGGCGTTCGCCTTCGCGCAGCCGCCCGCGCAGCCGGAGACGGTGGCGCAACAGTGGGCGTGGGAGAAGCGGCTGCTGGGCTATCCTCTGCACGCGCTGCAAGCGTGGCTGCCGCAGCTTGCCGCGCAGTTTCCCACCGCGACGACGCTGTCGCACCTACTCACCGGGCCGGGACAGCCCGGCGTGGTCGCCGGCGCGCGCCTGCCGGGATGGGGGCGCGGCGGGTTCTACGTGTGGGACGGGATCGCCTGGGCGCTGGCGAAATGCGTCACCGGCCTGGCGACCCCGCCGCCATGGGAGCCGGTCATCCTCCACGGGCGCGGGTTGCACGACACCTGGGGTATGGAGTGGCTGCAAATCGAGCAGGTGGAGCGGCCTATGACGCCATAAACTCACATCGAACGTCATCCCGCGCGCCCACGCGATCAACCTGCTGCGCGGGCGAGATGCCCGCGCTACAGCGTGACTGTTCAAACCCTGGGAAAGGAGTACACTAGAGCCCAAGTGACAGGCTAGAGCGAGCCACAGCGAGTAGCTCAACTTGCTGAACCCATGCGAGGAGGAACGTATGCGCATCCGTGTGAATCTACCCAAAGTGGAGCCGGAAGTTTATACCATGCCAACAGAATGTCCGTATGGTTGCGGCAGTGCGCACTTCAAACCGCACGGCGTGCAAGGCGAACTCAAGCCCTTGCGCGACCCCCACTATATGGAAGTGCGCAGCTATCGGTACCGGTGTGTGCGCTGCGGACGGCGCTTTCGAGTGTATCCGCAGGGCGTGGGGAATGAATCACAAAGTGAACGCTTAAAGGGGATGACGGTACTCTTGTATGTGTTGGGGCTGAGCTATGGGGCGATCGAGGATTTCACCACGGCCTTGGGG
>JBNGDO010000077.1:0-23100 GCA_049975385.1 Anaerolineae bacterium
CAAAGTCTTGCCTTTGGCCATCCCAACCTAACCCAGGACTTGTGCGCGCTAACAATCTTTGCGCACAACCTTGCCGGCAAAAACGTCCGTTAGCTTGGTGTCGAGTAAGTCCAGTAGCGCACATTCCTTTTGTTCATTATAGGAGGTAATCCGTTTCCAAAGGTAACGTAGCGTAGGTGGTCGGCAGCGCCGGGTCTAGCGCCTTGACCACAAACTCCCCTTCGAAGGTGCGATTCATCGCGAGTGTAACCTTGGCGGCCGTATTGGGGCGCAGACGAACGACACCCGTCATCTCATCAAAGCCATCACCGCCCAGGGCCTGGCCTACCACGTTCCCCTGTTTGTCATGGGCTTCAATCAACAAATCGATTTCCATGTCGAGGTCGAAGAGCTGGAAAACCGGGCCAGCAGCCACTTCAATCGACGGACGCCGCGTGGTGATGCGCTTGCGCTTGTAATCAAGGGTAATTTCGGGCAGTCGGCGTTTCTCGCTGTCGGACGCTTGCAACCTCAGTAACAGGTAGGGCACCACCGCAAAGATTGAAAAACCGGTTCCCACGCCAGCAACGAGAGTTCGACGATGGCGTCGAGGTCTTCGTCACGGTAAAGTCGAATGTTGAGATTCACGATAATCCTCCTAACTGAGCAAACCTGCCAACAGATGTAAAAAGCTGTGATACAACGAGCGCACGAAGGCACTGTCGCCTGCAGCGGGTGCAAGCAGGCCTCACAGATTGCGCGACGCAGGCAGGTTTCTGTGACGAGTCAAAACCGTGGCCACTATAACGATACCACTCATAATCGCCCACACTCGGAACCCCACCGATCATAATAATAGTCAAATCGACAATGTGGTGGAATCGTGCTCATTGCTTGATGGGCAAATATCTCCACTTGTAGGATGGCAATACCAAGGTGAATCCAGTGAGTGCGAATGAGAATGATACTGCCAAGACCCACAATGACCAAAATGATGCAGAGCGAGAAACACACACCGTTGAGTAGTAAACCAAAGCCATCTTCCCATCCTGGCGAGTACCCAGTGCCGATGAAATCAGCCAATAACAGCACGGCTACCGGTAGACTTACGAATACAAGGGCGAAGACTACGAAACCGATGCCTTGGAGAACCCTTTGCCTTTTTGGTGTTATCTTTACCTTCAGTTCGTCTTGCATATGTCACAACAGCCTGTTAGCTACCGACCCACCCGCGTCCTTGCCACAAGCACCGGTGGAATCTCGCTGAAGTTTCCACCCCACGACAGCCCCTCGCGGCCCGAACCGTGCTCCGGCGGGAAACCGGGTTCGACCAGCGCGTCCAGCACGAAGCCCGCGTCGAACGCCGCGCCGAGGAGAGTCTGCAACGGGCGGTGGAAGTACAACTGCGCCTGCGGTTGGTTGCGGATCGCCGCGCCGCGCACCATGTCCGCGCTGAGATAGCCGGTGATCTTGACGCCATACGTGGTGACGATAACACCATCGCAGTCTTCTTGTTCGGCGAAGTGTACCGAGTGGTTGTTGTTGAAACACGGGTGCGTCACCGAGAAGATGAAGCGCCCGCCAGGTTTGAGCAATCGCGCCACAGCCCGCATCAGCGGAGCGATCTCCGCCATGTCGAACAGCGCCATCTGGCAGATCGCCGCATCGAAGCTGCCTTCGCCCAGCGCGAGCAACGCCGCTTCGTCGGTTCCGTCCAGGACGTGATACTGGATGCTTCCCGCCCGTTCGGCATCGACAGCGCGCGCCCGCGCCAGGGCGATCAGTTCCGCGGAAAAGTCGAAGGCGACGACGTGCGCGCCCAAAGCGGCAAGTTTGCGCGCGTAGAGGCCATTGCCGCACCCCGCATCCAGCACCCGCTCGCCGGGCTGAAGTTCGAGCAAGCGTTGCGTCGCCGGCCAGATCAACACATTGACAAAGTCATTGCCCTCGCCGATGCGCGCATCCCAAAATGCCGCGTTCGCCTCCCACGCCGCGTGCGTCTCCAGGTGCGCTTGTTTCAAATCCTGAGTCACGCTCCACCTCCTCGAAAATCAAACACAGAGACACAGAGATCACTGAGAAAAAAATCAGAAAAATCTCTGTGTCCTCTGTGACTCTGTGGTAAAAATTCCCATTCACTCACATCACCCGCGTCAGCGTTTCGCCGCCGAAGGGGATGATGCCCACCGTCGCATCGCAGCCCATCAGATCGTAGGCATGCTCAAGCGCCGTCTGCACGTCGGGCGCGCTGTCGAACCCCAGCAGTGCCAGGTCTTCCGGCGTAAGATGATTGCTCACGCAGATCGTCCGCTGCACGCGCTGGTGCACCATTGCGTGGTAAAGCGGCACGTTCAGCCCCGCGAGGTCGTCGATTTCGCCGCGTTCCACCGCCGCCACCTGCTCGGCATACGTCAGCGGCAGGCAGCGGCGCACGGTCTTGTCGTGCGAGGGCGCGTCCCCACACAGGCGCTCCGATCCGTCCAGCAGGAAGATCAGCACGCCGCCCTCGCGCACCGCGAGATGCGTGAAGACATACGGCTTGATGCCCTGCCAGTAGTCGAAGTGGCACGGATGCGCGGAGGCGATGACGATGTCGGCAAGTTTGGGGATGGGAACGACCATCACTTCCTGCGCCAGCGCGACCGCCGCGCGGTGCGCTTCGATGTAGTGCCCGGCGAACACGCCCACCATGTGCTGCGCCTCGTCCAGCACGGTATTGACGATGAAGTCCAGGCCGATCTTCCCGGCGATGTCATCCATCTCCACGCGCGGCAGATTATCGCGCACGCCGAGGATGTCTAACACCGGCTGCATCGTGCAGCCCACGTAGTGCATCTGATCGACCGTCTTCTGGCTGCACACGCCCGGCAGGATGATCTTCGACCCACCGCCCCACCCCGACGTGACGTGCGGCACGATGTTGCCCACAGCGATTCTGACATCGGCGTCGATGATCTCGCGGTTGACCTCGATCGGGATGCCGCTGGCGGTCGTCCCCAGATCGACGTAGTCGCCATCGCGGTAGTCGCGGTTGATGACGCGATAGCGCGCCAGCACCTCATCGCCCAGCTTGACGCACAGTTCCTCGTAGGTCATTGGGCGATGCGTGCCGAGGGCCATAAAGATGAGCACCGCTTCGTCCGGGATGCCGGCCTGCGCCAGCCGCGCCAGGATCACCGGCAGGATTTTCGCCGTCGGTGTGGGTCGGGTGATGTCGTCCACGATGATGGCGACACGATCCTCCGGCGCAAGCACATCTTCCAACGGCTCAGTTCCGATGGGGTGCGCCAGCGCCTCCTCAACCACCGTAGCCTGATCGGGCAGCGCATCCACCTGGCGATGGACGGCGTGGAACAGCAGGTTCCGCTCATCAACCTCAACGTGCGTGGTCACGCCGGGCCTGAACGTCAATTCGAATATTGGCATACATCCTCCCGAAAACAACCACGAATTACCAACGAATAAACGAATAGGCGTCTGGCTAACACAAGTTTTGGGTTTAGCCGAAACCTGAATTCGTTTATTCGCTCCTGATTCGTGGTCGGCCTACAACACCTGAAAATCAACCGCCGACAGTCAGCAGCGCAACCTCTCCCGCGTACCCATCGGCGAAGGTCTTACCGTCATCGCCGGAACCGATGCCCGAGCCGTAATGCATCGGCACGACGATCGGCGCGCCGATGACGTTCGCCGCGCCGACGGCTTCTTCCGCCGTCATCACGTACGTGCCGCTCACCGGCAGCAGCGCGATGTCGCAATCGAAGTCCGCCATCTCCGGGATCTGATCGGTATCCCCGGCAAAGTAGACGCGCACGCCTTGCACGGTGACGATATAGCCATTGTGCTCGTCTTTCTTGGGATGGAACGGCACGCCGGGCGCGCGGAACTTGTTGACGTTGTACGCAGGCACGGCCTCGATCTCGACGCCCGCGACGGACAGCTTGTCGCCTGGGCGCATCACGGTCGCGCCGGGCAGCTCTTTCGCCGCCAGGTGATTGGCAATGACTACCGTATCCGGCCCGCTAACCTTCTTGACGTCGTCGGGCGAGCAGTGGTCGCCGTGTTGATGGCTGACGAGCACCAAATCGGCAGTGGGCAAGTCGCCCTCCAACTTCCACGGATCGAAGTAGATGACCGGCGGCCCGTCCAGCCGGAAACTGTCGTGACCGAGCCAATGTAGTTTTTTGACCAACTCTTGTGCGTTCATTTTGTCCTCCTAAATAGTTGATGGTTTCAGGTTGAAAGTTGCAAGTTGAAAATCCGTTCAATCCGTTGACAGATTTTTATCCTCGTTAGTGTGGTTTCCCATATGGCGACTCCTTGAATATTGGATTGTTACGCTTCCAGCAAGATTTTGATTTCAGACAGTCTGCGTGAAGCGGCACGGGCGAACATGGCTTTGATCAAAGGTGAAAACACGCGCAGCAGGCCCTTCGGATTCAAGCTCATCTTTTGGAGGACGCGCGTGCCGCCGGCCACCGGCTCAAATGTGTATGCAAGATGGCCCTCCATCACGTTGCTGCGCCACTCCAAAGCCAGATAACGCTCCGGCTCGTAACCGGTCACTTCTGACAAAATCGTCATTGTGACGCCGCGCATCATCCTGATGCCCGGTATCATTCTGACGACCTCACGGTATCGCGTCCCCACCCCCACCGGGCCCTCCGTGACCTTGTCGAGAACGGGAACCGGTGAACCCTCGTGCTCGTTGTACTGATCGACGTCTCTGAACAACGCGAAAACGTCGGCGGGCGGGCAGCAAATCACGGCGGTGAACTCAAATTCCATGCTAATGACGATTGATCAGACGTAGGACGAGATTCAAAATGATGGTCAACAGAATGCTGAGCAAAATCGAGCTGACAATCGGCACCAGGCACGACAGGCTGCCATCCGGACTGCGATAGCGGATATCGCCGGGCAGCTTGCCGAACCATTGCAGGAACGGCAGCTTTCCCAGGAGGAACAACAGCACGCCCAGGGCGACGATCCCCAAACCGATGATGATGAGCCAACGTCCAAGTGAATCCAACGGAAACATGCTCCTCACGCTTTCTATACAATAACGTTCACACGTTCGAAGATGCTAACCTCTGGTACCACCGCTTCACCACCTCATACGCCTTTTTGGGACGGCGGTACTCGTCCACCAGCCCCTTGTTGTTGAACGCACGCGGGCGGAAGAGAGCACGCCGCACTTGCTCCGATGCACGCATGTCGCAGTACTGCCAGATCGCCAGGCCGCACGCACGATCGCCATCCACAAAAAGGTGGCGGATAACCACGTCGAGCAGCCGCGTCTGGTACGGCTCGCTCCAGCGGGTCTCGTTCTGATCGCGCCACCCGTAGATCGCGCCGGCACCGATCTCGGAGATGATGAACGGTTTGTCGCCCTGCCCTTTCTCCGCCAGGTGCACGATGATATTGTCTAGCTCTGCCGGGATGTCCTCGATCTCGCCGACGTACCAGCCGGGATAGCAATTGATCGAGACCACATCCGCCAAATCCAGACACACGTCGTCATACGGATGATTGCTGGCGAAGGTGAGCGGGCGCGTGGGATCGAGTTCCCGCAGCAGACCGAGCAGGCGCTCGTAGGCCGGGCGGCACGCCGGGTCGTTGCTGTGGCTCTCGTTCTGGATACCCCACAGGATGACGGACGGGTGGTTGCGCCCCACCGCCACCATCTCGCGGACGTTCGTCTCCTGCGCGGCGAGGAAGTGCGGATCGGTGAGGTGCTCCGCCGTGTGCTGCCAGCCGATGGCCTCATCCCACACGAGGATGCCGGCCTCGTCGCACAGATCGAGGAAACGCGCGTCCTGCGGATAGTGGCTGCCGCGCACAAAATTGCAGCCCAGGTCGCGCAACTGCTGCACGTCGGAGACCAGCAGCGCATCGGGCAACGCACTGCCGAACTGCGGATGCGCTTCGTGGCGATTGACGCCCAGCAGACGCACCGGCTCGTCGTTGATGCGAATCTCCTGTCCTACCACGCTCACCTGCCGGATGCCGAACCGCTCATACAGATCATCCTCACCCAGGCGGACGTGCAGCCTGTGCAGGTGCGGCATATCCGGCGACCAGAGCGCCGCGTCAGGCAGGTGAAAGCGTGCATTGACCTGTCCCCGCTCGGCGAGAACGTCAACCGCCTGCGCGAACACGCTTTCTCCGTCGACGGATATGGTCAGCGGCACGCCGCCCCGCGACACATCCGCAGCATAGTCCACAATCACGGAGATTTCGCGGGTCGCAAATTCCTCCGTCACGATGGACACACCGTCGACCCAGATGTCACCGAGGTGGTGCAATGCCGCCGGACGGCTGATGCCGCCATAGTGATACCAATCGAAGTAATCCAGGTGCAGCGGGCAGCGTTCATAGTCGAAGCGGTTGTCCACCAGCACCACGAGCGGCACGTCACCCGTCGGATGCGCGATCACATCCACGCCAAACTGCGTGAAACCGCCCACGTGATCGGCTAAAGCCACGCCGCCCACAAAGACGCGGCACCAGTGATGTACCCCGTCGAAGACGAGGCGATACCGGCCCGCATCGTGCAGCGGCAGCATCATGCGGTACGCCGTCAGGCCGCGCCTGCCCGCGTAGGCCGGCGTCGCATCGAAGCAGCCGGGGACGGCCATGCGGTCGTCGAAGACAATACTGCCCACATCCACCGCATCCGGGTCAACGTCGCCGAGGAAGACAAAATCCCACACCCCGTCGAGGGGCGTCACCGAACGCACATTGTGTTGTCGAAATCGTCGCGTCATTACGGACCTCCTTGTCAATAAGAATTGGGGATTGGTAACTGGGGATTGGGGATTGGGTTTCCAATTCCCTCATGTCCAATCCCTATTCCCTGCTCCCTAATCCCTCGCTCAGAGAGTATTCAGGTTCAAAACCGATGAGGGCGCGGGCCTTGTCGATGCTGACCAGGGATGCAGTCCCCTCGACGGGCCGCGCCCACGTTTTCACGTCGGGATACATCAACGTCGCCAGCCCTTGCGTGGGCAATCCCGTCGAGTTGTGGCTGTCTACGATCCACAACGGATGGCTGCCTGTGAAATCAGCTAGTACAGCTTTCTCGATAGCCTGCGCCGCGTCCCGCCCATCGAGCATGGCCCAGAAATCGCTGCGCCCGAACGTCAGGATCGCGCCGGGCGTCTCTTGCATCACCGTCGTCATTGCATCATCGTCGATTTCCCCGCGATTGTGGCGTGCGCGCAGCTCGCGGAGTTTGGCGAGCATCTGGCGGACTCGCACGGTACGCTGGGGTTCCGGCAAGGCCATCAGGCCATAATATGCGGTCTGGAAACCGACATAGAACTCATCGAATTGTTCCGGTTCGAACCACGTGTGAGAGTAAACCCAGGGAAAGCGCAAGCAGGCGCCGGAAATGCCCTCCCGCCGCCAGAAATAGGCCGCCGTCTCCTCTAAAATCTGTTTGGAGAACGAGTACACGTCGCTCGTCCAGCCGGGATGCGCCTCGTCGATGGGAAAGTAGTGGATGTCGATCTCGCGGACGCCGTAACCGTTACCCAGCGCGTTGATCGAGCTGGCGCAGACCACGCGCTTGATGCCGTTTTCCGCCGCAGCTTGATAGACGTTGAACGATCCACCGCAGTTGATGTGGAAAATCTCGGCGTCTTTGCCGGGAATAGGATCGGGGATGGCGGCGAGATGCACCACCGCTTCCATACCCTCGAAGTGCGGGCGCAACGCCGCGTAATCGGTGATGTCGACCTGGCGATACTCGGCGCTGCCAACCTCTGCGGCCGCTTCTGCTGCAATCTCGCTCTCGACGACGCGGTCGAGGATGCGGACTTCATGACCATGCGCCAACAAGCGCGCCACTGCCGGTCGCCCGACGTGGCCGATGCCTCCTGTGACGAGAATCTTCATAAACCCTCCAAATCAGTATCAAACCAAATTTCTCCCAAATGACGGGCAGATGTTATACAAAACGCCTTCACAGTCTCCCAATCGATCGGATGCAAAAGCACTGGGTCAGATTCTTGTTCAGCAATGTCAAAATCCACCAGGGCAGTCAAAACGCGCATACCAAATCCCCGCGAGTAAGCGTATTTTTCCTTACTACGCGCAAACAAGGTTTCCAAGGGCATATGTGCAGCAATGACGTACAAATCGTAGAAGTCTTTGCGCGTACCTCGACCGGCTATAGCGTCCAGCTTCATCAAACCGATGTCAGTCAATCCAGCCAACTGGATTCCCGCGACCTCCTCTGGGGGGTCCAAAAGCGGATAGTTGTAGCTGAAGAAACTCAATGGCAAGTCATCGACCGTCAACACCAGACCCAGCACAGAATCCTGCTCGAGCACAACGACGTGCTCATGTTGCAGTTCATTCACAAGCCGATAACGCATTGCATCATCCAGGGTCTCGATGTCGGCGAACAAATCCAGGTCTCGAGAAATCCGATGTCCTAAACGCAATGCTAATGCCGTCCCGCCGGCCAGGTAAAAGGATCGGATGTAAGGCAAGCCCGCCACCACATGCCACAACGCACGTGTTTGCGAAGTGACAGCATTCCAATGAGGATCGCTTAATGCGGCCATATACGCTCCCTTTTTACAACATCGCGCAAATCAAAAAAGGCTTGCCAATACTTGAAACGCCGGGACGGCAGGCAACGCCATCCGGCATGACGCACCCATTCGGCCAATCGCTGCGCGCCATAGCGGGCAAAAAGCCAGCGCAATTCCGGCGCTTCGCCCCACGCCAAAGTTCGCTCGATTACGAGGAAAGCGTCCTTGTCAGGATCAAGGTCTTCAAAACTGTATTCCTGAAAATGCGATTTCAAGGCTGCCGGAATATGGTTGGTACACATTTTGTCTGAATTACCTATATGATAATGACACACACCGGCATAGGCACATCCGTCACCTGCCCGGTAGGCGTTAGTTTCCCGGTCTCCGGGTCGATACGGAAAGTCACAATGCTATCGCTGTCCTGATGCGCCGCAAAGAGGTACGTCCCCGTGGGATCGATGGCGAAGTTACGCGGCGTCTTGCCCTGCGTCGGTGCGTGGCCCACATAGGCAAGGAAGCCAGTATTCGCATCGATGGCGTAGATGACGATGCTGTCGTGACCGCGATTGGAGCCGTAGAGGAACTTCCCAGTCGGCACGACGTGAATGTCTGCACAAGTGCTCTGCCCGGTGAAGTCTTCCGGCAACGCGGGCACGGTTTGCAGTGCATCGAGCGTCCCCTGCGCGGCGTCGTAGGCGTAGGCGACAATCGTATTGCCCATCTCAGTGATCAGGTAGGCATAGCGCCCGTTGGGGTGGAACGCCATGTGGCGAGGCCCAGCCCCAGCCTCTACCTCGACCGACGACGGGGTGTGCGGCGGCAGTGTCCCGCCCTCCAGATCGAGCCGGTAGACCATCACCTTGTCGATGCCCAAATCCGCCACAAAAGCAAAAGTGTTCGTCGGGTCCAGTGTGATCGAATGGGCATGCGGGCCTTCCTGCCGGCGCGGATTGACGCTAGAACCGGTGTGCTGCACGACGGCAGACGCCGGGTCCAATCCCCCATCCGCGCGCATCGGGAAGGCAGCGGCGTTGCCGCCCATGTAGTTCGCTACGCAGACAAAGCGCCCGGTCTGATCCACGCTCACGTAGCAGGGCGCGCCGCCATGCGTGCATTGGCTGTTGATATGGGTGAGCAGCCCGCTCTGCGGATCGACCGCAAACGCGCTCACACCCCCACCCGGCTGCCCATCGAACGTCATCGTCTCATTGACGGCGTAGAGATACCGGTGCTGCGGGTCGAGCGCCAGGAAAGACGGGTTCTGTATGCCTTTGGCGACCCCGGCAGGTGTCAAAGTGCCGGTCGCCATATCCAACCGGTAGATGTAGATACCTTCACTCGCCCCTTTGTGCGTGTACGTGCCCACGTAAACCCATCTATCTCTATTGTGATCGTGCATTAAATTCACTCCTTGTACAGAATGTCGGATAGTCAGGTAGTCCTTAGTCAGACAGTCTATATCAGCGCTGCCCAAATACAAGTACACGCCAAAATATTGACACTCGGCTGGAAAGACAGTCGACACAGGCATTGTCAATTTTCTATAGAACAGTTATACTACTTGTATCATATCCAGATGATGAGCGAATACCGAAATTCGCTTTAACACGACATCAGGCAACCGAGCCAGACTCCGTGACGTGAACTTTGGGAGAGTAGCTTATGAAGAATTCACCGCATGCTCATTTCTCGACCAGGAGATTCTATGATACGTGGAAGCACTGCGGAGAAAAAATCTTATTCGATCCGGACGAGCGCCCCTACTCACGCCTGCGCGGCATCCTATGGGGCTTGCCGGTACTCGTCTTCGTGCTGTTGTTAGTAGGGAACCTGTCGCTGTGGGGATATTCCAGGCAACTGGCGCAGCAGTTGGCCGTCAACCAAAGCCGCAGCCTGGCTGAAGAAATCGCTTTGCGCATCGAGAATCTCCTCAACGAACGGCTGAATGACCTGGCGCTCCTGGCGACGATATGGAGCGAAGAGCCGGACGTCGACGTGCGTCCGGCACGGTTTATGGCCGACGCCACGTGGCTTACCGGGCGCGAACCCAGTTATCACGTCATCAATTACGTGGACGCGCACAGCACCATCCGCCTCTCTGCCCCTGAGGGCAAACGACCCGAACTCGTTGGATTGGACCTTAAAACTTTACCGGGTCGCGAGGACCTGCACCGTCAGGTCCAGGAGACAGGCCAACCGATGGCCTCAAAGCCGATGACGCTGACGACGAATCGTCCCGGCCTGGTGCTCTGGTACCCCGTCCTCGAACACGAAGAAACGGGGACCTCCTTCACGGGGATGATGGCGGGCACGTTGCACATCGACACCCTGGTCGAACGCGCCATCACAGATTCCGATCCGGAGATGTTCTACATTGAGATCACCATTGATGATGTGCCGATCTTCCACACCAACGCCATCCAATCCCATCCACAAGTCGAGCAGGATTTGGGAGCAATTCATACGATGGACTTCCTGGGACGCGTATGGCACGTGACGGTCTACCCGCGCAGCGACAGCTCCATTACGCGAATTGCCAAGACCAACTTCGTGCGCTTCGGTGCCAATCTCCTTCTGGCGCTGCTGGTATCCGGGTTACTGGCACTGGCGCTCTATGTGGTGGACCGGCTGCGCGTCAACCAACAGCGACTGCAACAATCAGAGCAACGCTATCGGCTGCTGGCCGAGAACGTCCACGACGTCATCTGGACGACGGATATGAACTTGCACTTCACCTACTTCAGCCCCTCCGTGGCGTCTATGGTCGGCTTCAATCCTGATGAGATGCTCCAGCTCTCCCTGGATCAGGTGTTAGCGCCATCCTCCCACGCCATCGCTTTACAGGTGTTTCAAGAAGAAATAGCTATGGCGATGCAACCCACGCCTCACCAATCACGAACGTTGCAACTCGAGCAACGGTGTAAAGATGGCACCTTTAAGTGGATCGAGGTCAACGCCACCTTTATCTATGATGATCAGGGACAGCCACGAGAAATCCTGGGCGTCTCCCGGGACATCTCCGAGCGCAAGCAGGCCGAAGCGGAGCGCGCGCAACTGCTGGAGACGATCCACACACAGGCACGGCGCGTCCAGCAAATCGTGGAAACAGTGCCCGAAGGGGTGCTACTGATCGACGCACACGACGTCGTCGTCCTGGCGAACCCGGCAGCCCGGCACTATCTAACTCGACTTGGTGGTATAGAGCCGGGCGAAGTGCTCACACACTGGGGGGAGCGCCCGTTAGCAGAACTGCTGACCTCACCACCGAAAGGCCTCTGGCACGAACTCGAGGCAGATGGAGGCATCTTCCAGGTGATTGCCCGCCCACTGGAAAACGCGGCCGAACCGGAAGGCTGGGTTCTGGTTACGCGCGATGTCACCCGACAACGGGAGATCGAAAAACGCCACCAACACCAGGAACAATTGGCGGCTGTGGGCCAGTTGGCTGCCGGGATTGCGCACGACTTCAACAACATCATGGCTGCCGTCGTGCTCTATGCGCAGATGACGGCACGCGACCCGCAGCTTCCCGCACGCGTACGGGAGCGGATGCAGGTTATCAATCAGCAGGTGGAACACGCCGCCAACCTGATCCAGCAGATCCTCGACTTCAGCCGGCACAGCGTGCTGGAACGCCAACCGCTCGACCTGTTGCCGTTTGTAAAAGAACACGTGAAATTATTGCAACGAACGCTGCCAGAACACATTGAGATCCGCTTCGAGTATCAGCAGGACAGCTACATCGTCAATGTGGATCCGACGCGGGTCCAACAAGTGCTGACCAACCTGGCGGTCAACGCACGCGACGCGATGCCGCAGGGCGGCGTCCTAAGCATCCGCCTGGAACAGGTGGCATTTGCAGACCCGAGGGATGCGCCGCTGGTGGACATGCCGCCAGGCGCCTGGGTGTGCATGACCGTGGCAGACACCGGCAGCGGCATCCCACCCGACGTCCTACCGCACATCTTCGAACCGTTCTTCACCACCAAAGCGCCGTTGGGAACAGGACTCGGCCTGTCACAGGTACACGGCATTGTGGAAGCGCACGCGGGTTATATCGATGTAAAAAGCACAGTCGGTCAGGGGACTTTCTTCACCATCTACTGGCCATTGCTGGACACTTCAGAGACGGAGCCTGAGCCTGTCACACCAACCACTCTCTCGATACAGCAAGGGCATGGCGAGACATTGTTGCTGGTTGAAGATGACGCTACTGTGAGGAAAGCTATAGCGGAGAGCCTTGCCGCCATGAATTACCAGGTGTTGCAGGCGACCAACGGGCAGGAGGCACTGTCCATCATAAAAGAACAGCATGATGCCATCGCATTGATCGTAAGCGACGTCGTTATGCCGAAAATGGGCGGCGTGGCGCTCTACCACGCGTTGCAACAGCAAGGTATCGACATACCGGTGATCCTGCTGACCGGTCATCCGCTGAATGGCGAACTCGCAACGCTACAGGTCGAGTGGATGCTCAAGCCGCCCAACCTGGCGACCCTATCCGCGAACATCGCCCGCCTATTACAACGGGGGCACAGTGCCTGAATATCCCGACATCGTCGTCTACATCGAGTCGCTGCGGCGGTTTGTCCAGGGGCAGACCTTGGAACATGTGCAAATCGCACATCCGTTTCTGTTACGCACGGCGGACCCACCCATCGAAACGTTGGAGGGCAAGGTGAGGCGATGGCCGTCCACGGGCGTTACGGAAAGCCCTGCCCCGTTATGCGGAACGACGGTACAGCGCATTCGCTACGCCGCCAATGAGACCAACTACTGCCCGCGCTGCCAGACCGAAGACCGGCTGCTGGCGGACCGGGCCTTGTCGCGACTTTTGAAAGATGACTGGCCCCGCACAGTCGAAGAGTTGGAAGAGCGCAAACGATAAAAGTCGTATTCTCATCTACTGGCCGGTCAAATTCATAACCATCAGCCGCTCGAAGACATCCTGCATCGGACGGCCTGCGGCAACAGCGGCGTGGATGGCCTCCTCAACCTCCGTTGGACCGTGCCCGCGCGCCCACTGGGGTGATTGCGCCGCATCGGCCACCAGCCCGAAGAAGTCGAAGCCCAGCTTCGCGTACGTCGTCCAGGGCAAATGTCCCGCGGCAATAGCGTACTCGAAGATATCTTGCGGCGCGCCCAATGCCAGGATCGTCGTGTAATCGCGGTCCCACGCCCAACGCATAGAAGCACGGCAGAGTGCCGTGCCGATCCCCCGGCCGAAGTAGCGCGGGTCGGTGCCTTTGAGAATGTCCGGAGTATCCGACGCCATCGCGCGAAGATTCGCGTCAATCTCCTGGCGGAAGCTCTCCAACGTGCGCCCTACGTGGCAACAGGCATGACACCACGCCGGTCCAGAAAGTTTCAGGTTCACTGAGCTGGTCATCTTCAACCACCAATCCGGTCGCCACCAGTGGTTCCACGGCGGCCAATCGGGATTATCCTGATCGGGAAGAATGATGCGATAGCAGTGAAGCTGTGCTACACACTTTTCGCCTTCCCAGGCCGCCATACCAATGGTGCCCTGACGCTCAAAGAGACGCAGCAATACGTCGCGGTCCGCGGGCCAACAACGCAAAGGAATGCGATCGAGTTCATCAGGCTGAATGGGACGGATGGTTATGGGTATGTCATTAGGGGACATCAGCGTCATAGCTCTCCTCCAAATTAGCTGGGTCGTCGGCTGTCAGATAGTTCTGGCGGTCGACTGTCATAATGTGTTTGTGTTCTCAATCTGCCGGTATGACGTCGATGACGACCACCTCAGGGCGGCACAAAAAGCGCAGCCGCGGGGCATTCGCGCGTTCCATACCGATGCCGCGCGAGACAACGAGCATCTTTCCTGGCGCGATGGTCGTCACGCCGGAAGCCCACGCACGCGGGGCAACGGTCAACGTCATCAGTGGGCCGATAAAGGGAAGTTGCACTTGCCCGCCGTGAGTGTGTCCTGCAATGAGTAGATCCGCATTCACCGCGCCCAAGCTGAAGTTTGGGCTATGCCCAAGGACAACATGAAACTTATCGTGCGGTGCTACCACTATCCGAGCGTCAAAAGCATCCTGCATACCAAGTGCCGTCAAAACTGCCGGCCCCACATCCACTTGCGCCGTTGTCTCGAACGTCGTGATGGGTAGTCCGGCGAAGATAACGGGCCACACGCCAGGCCGATCCACATTGCCTTGCACCGCGTAAACGCCGAGCGGCGCATCCACTCCCACGCGATCCATAATCGCATTCAACGCCTGGCATTCTTCCATATCACTACGACTGCGCCGCCCCATTTGGATATAATCACCTGCCAGCAGCACCAGGTCGGGTTGCTCGGCCATCGCCATGCGGAGCACACGCTCCTCGTAAGCGCCAGGCCGATCGGTCTGGATATCGGCGAGCACCACGATGCGCAACGACTGCTGCACTTTGGGCGTGGTTAGCGTGATGTGCGAAATTTCCAGCCAATGCGGTTCGATGAGAAAGGCGTCAATCGCAATGAGAACAAGAAGTACGACGAGTACCAAAGTTCCCCAGGCCACAAGCGGCGCCCGTCGCCACAAAAGAAACACGACACCACTCAGGAGCAATGGGAGCTGCAAGAAGACTGTCCAGATCAATAATTGTAGCTTGCCAAAGTTATCCCCACGAAACTGCAGCGCGCTGAGCGCCCCCAGAAACAACAGTAGTCCCATCAAGCACGCCGCCAACAATCCTAGCCGCGACGGCGAAATTGCTGGCGATTTGACCTGCCCGCTTTTTGAGACCGTTTCGACTAACGTTGCGTGTCGCAATCCCAACAGGAATCCAGCAACCGCGATCAATAGAAGCCCATTATGTAGTAGCGGCGTCATCGTTCCCCTGGGTCGCGTTTGCCGACTCCGTAAGGTATCACCACGAAGATCATGCCTTTATTGTAGTCAGTTTTGCGGGATAGGAAAATCAGGTTCCCTATCACAGTACCGGCTAACCAAAATCAAACTTGACAAAATGCTCATATTATGTATAATCACTCATAATATGAGCGATTACTCATTTTATGCTCTAGTGACAGTCTTAATCACGCTAGGAGAATTATGGACAGTAAGAGAGGAGACCGCCCACCCCGGCATTCGCGCCGCCAACGGCGCATCGAGCGACGACGGCACGAGATCGCAACCGCTGCCGCGCAGCTTTTTGCGGAGAAGGGCTACGCGCACACTACCACTAAAGATCTGGCCGAGGCTGCAGATATGGCCGAAGGCACGCTCTACAACTACTTCGAGGGCAAGCGTGAGATCCTACTAGCGATTCTCAGCGAGATGTGCGTCCCCATCGACAACTTGTTGCAGCATGCCCGTCCGCCCAGGACCCGCGACGATCTCGTTCGCGTCGTTGAGAACGGTCTTGAGATTTTTGTGTCGCAGCTCGATTTCACCCGCGCACTGCTCACCGAAATCTGGGTAGACGATGTCATTCTGGAGGACTTTGTGATCGGTCGCTTGCAATACATCGGGCAAGCCATCAAAGGCTTCGTCGCCAGAAGGGTAAACGCAGGAGACTTTCGCCCTATCGACCCCGAAGCTGTGACTCCGATGATTTTGGGCGCTTTTGTGGCATTGATTGCGCCAGTGCTGCGCGGCAAGCAGTCGGCCCCCACCCCAGAAGAACGTCACCAACTGGCACAAACTGCCGTCGATCTGCTGTTTGACGGATTACGCGTGCGCGAAAACGGCTGACCCGGCCATATTTTGCTGAACTTTCTGCTTTCAGGCCGGTAAAGAGAGATTGATGCTACAACGTATTTGGGCCGTCTTGCAAAAAGAATTTATCCAAACGCTGCGTGATCGGGGCACACTGCTCCTTATGCTAAGTATGCCACTCTTGCAGTTGTTTATGCTCGGCTACGCGGTGGATATGAATGTGGAGCACATCCCCACCGTGGTCGCCGACCAGAGCCTGGACGTCTACAGCCGTGCCTACGTGGCGGCGATGGTCAACACACGCTATTTCGACGTCGTTGATTACGTCGCCAGCGAAGCCGAGGTGATTCAGGCCATCGACAGTGGGCGCGCGCAGGCGGGCATCGTCATTCCACCGAACTTCGCTGCACGTGTGGATCGTAAAGAGGCGCAGGTACTCTTTTTGATCGACGGCTCAGACTTATTCACGGTCCAATCAGGCTACACACGGGCCAGCACCATCGCGCAATCCTATGCGGCCGAGGTGTTGATGGCGAAGATCGAACGCTCTGGTCTCCCCGTCAGCGCCGACCTGCCGGTGGATACGCGGATGCGCATCTTGTACAATCCCGACATGCAACAACTCTGGTTCACCATCCCCAACATGATCGCCTTGCTCATCCAAACCTCGAGCATCGCGATGACCGCGGCGGCGGTCGTGCGCGAGCGCGAGGCCGGCACCATCGAGCAGTTGCTCGTCACGCCCATCCGACCAGCTGAATTACTGCTCGGCAAGATCATCCCCAACGTCGTCGTCGCCATCATCAACGTGCTGACGGCGGTCGCCGCAGGCGTCATCCTCTTCCACGTGCCTTTCCGGGGAAGTTTCTGGCTCTTTATGGGGCTTGCGATGATCTACGTTTTCTCCGGATTGGGACTCGGCCTGCTGATTTCGACCATCGCCAACAATCAAAAGCAGGCGCAGCAATTGGTGATGATGATTATGCTGTTGGGCGTCGTCTTGGGAGGCTACATCTTCCCCCGAAACTCTATGCCAACAGTACTGCAAGGCCTAGGCGCACTGTTTCCGATGACCTATTTCATCCCTATCGCACGTGGCATCATTAGCAAAGGTGTTGGTGCAGACGCGCTCTGGATTCCGATCTTCAGCATGACGGCTTACGCGGTGATCGTGATGGTCATCGCCGCTAAAGCGTTCCGGCAAGGGTTGGAATGATATGTGCAAAGAACCAGACTACAAAAGTCTCACGTGGCCTGGGACTGAACAAAGACTCACATGGAACAATCGATCTGCAATTTGCAGTATACACTCAGACTTTTGTAGTCTTTACAACTTAGAGAGACAAAACCGATGACATTCAGTTGGCAACGCTTATTCGCCATCATCAAAAAAGAGACCGTCCAGATGATCCGGGATTGGCCGACTTTATTGATGATCATCCTTATGCCTGTCATCGAACTGTTCCTCTTCGCCTACGTCGGCGATATGACACTCGAGCACTTGCCCACGGCGGTCGCCGATATGAGTTACGACTCAGGCAGTCGCGCCTTCATCAACGCGCTTGAAGTCTCCGGTTTCTTCGATGTCGTCCAGTACGTGGATGACGAAAATGCGGTCATACGCGCCATCGACGAGAACCAGGTGAGCGTAGGCGTGGTGATTCCGCCGGATTTCGCGAGCCAGGTTGAGCGTGGCACGGCCCAGGCGCTCATCATCATTGACGGCTCCGACTCGTTCGTGGTGCAATCGGGATATAGTGCGGCGACGGCAATCGCCCAGGTCCACGGGATGGATTTAATGCTGCAAACTGCCGAACGTATGGGCATGGCCGGGCTTGGGCAACTCCCTATCAATACCAGCACGCGCATCCTCTACAACCCTAACATCGACGAGATCGTCTTCCTGATCCCCGGCCTGGCGGCGATGCTGCTACAACTCATTGGTGTCAATGCGACAGTGATGTCCGTCGTCCGCGAGCGCGAGTTGGGCACCATCGAGCAAATCCTGGTCACGCCGACGCGGCCCGTCGAATTGATCGTCGGTAAAATCGTGCCGCCCATCGGCCTGATCGCCGTCGACCTCATCATCATCATCCTGCTGGGCGTCTATTGGTTTAAAGTGCCCTTCCAGGGATCACTCTGGCTGTTTAGCTGGCTCTCGCTGCTCTTCATCGTCTCCGGCCTGGGGATGGGACTGCTGCTCTCCACTGTCTCCAAAAACCAGAAACAGGCCCAGCAAATCTCGGCGATGGTGATGATGGTCACAATGCTGCTGACTGGCCTGATCTATCCACGCTCGACGATGCCGCCGGTCGTGCGCGCCGTGGGGAACCTGATCCCGGCGACCTACTTCATCCGCATCGCGCGCGGCATCATCACCAAAGGTGTGGGGCTGATGTTTATATGGGAAGATGTCCTCGCGTTGGTTGTTTATGGGGCGATCATCGTCATCCTTTCATCGGCAACGTTCAAGACGAGGTTAGATTGAGAGAGAAAAACTGTGGTAGACTGGCAGAAACAATTGGAACTGCGAGTCATTTAGATGCTAAAACGTATATGGGCCGTCATCCAAAAGGAGTTCATCCAGACGCTGCGGGACCGGCGAACGCTCATCATTCAACTGGGCTTGCCGATAGTGCAATTGCTGATCTTCGGCTATGCCATCCGCACCGATGTGCACCATATGCCCCTGGTCGTGGCCGATCAAAGCCTGGACCATGCCAGTCGCGCCTTCGTCCAGGCATTGACCGTTTCGGGCTATTTCGACGCTATCGATTACGTCGCCAGCGAGGCGCAAGCAGTCCAGGCTATCGACGCGGGACGCGCGCAGGCCGGCATCGTCATCCAGCCAGGCTTTGCGGCGAATGTGGAACGCGGCGCGGCCCAAGTTTTGCTATTGGTGGACGGCTCGGACGTGTTCACGTCGCAGACAGCGTACAACGCCATCACCGCCATCGCCCAGAGCCACTCGACGAAGGTGTTGGTCTCCAAACTAATGCGGGCTGGCCGCTTGACCAGTGTGGAGCAGCTTTTGCCGTTGGATACGCGCGTGCGCATCCTCTACAATCCCAATCTATCCGATCTGTGGTTCCTGATCCCGGGGATTGTGTCGGTTATCCTGCAGACACAATCGATCACCCTCACCGCCGCTGCCGTCGTGCGCGAGCGCGAAACCGGCACCATCGAGCAAATCCTGGTGTCGCCCATCCGCCCTGTCGAGCTGCTGATCGGCAAAATCGCGCCCAACATCGTTATCGCCGTCATCAACATGCTCACGATTCTGGCGCTCGGGGTATTCTGGTTCGACGTACCATTCCAGGGCGATTTCTGGCTCTTCTTCGGGCTGGCGGGCCTGTACGTCCTTTCCGGGTTGGGCATGGGACTGCTGGTCTCGGCCATTTCGCAGAATCAAAAGCAGTCGCAACAAACAGCCATGATGTTTATGCTCATCGGGCTGGTGTTGGGCGGCTTTATGTTCCCGCGTTACCTGATGCCACCCGTGATCCGAGCAATCGGCAACCTCTTCCCGCTCACGTACTTCGTCCCCATCGCGCGGGGGATCATCACCAAAGGCATCGGCGCGACATATTTGTGGGAACAGATGCTCGTCCTGATGCTCTATGTCGGCGGGATCATGCTCCTCGCCACCCAATCATTCAAATCGAATCTGGATTGAGAGCAACACAAAGGTATGCGACACAGACATTGGGCAAACGGATTACGTCGCATCACGGCGGTGATGCGGAAGGAAATGATCCAGCGGCTGCGGGATCGGCGCACGCTGGCGCTGATCCTCGGCATGCCGCTGATCCAACTGCTTCTCTTTGCCTACGCCGTCAGCCTGACTGCCTACAACCTGCCGACGGTCGTCGCCGATATGAGCCTCGATCGCCAAAGCTGGGACTTCGTCGATGCGCTGCGCGCGTCCGGCTACTTCGACGTGCACTCCTACGTCGCCACCGAGCAGGATGTGTTGCGCGCCCTGGACAGTGGCGACGCACGGGCCGGTGTGATCATCCCGCCGAACTTCGCCGCCGAGATCGAGCGTGGCGAAGCCCAGGCGTTGGTCATCCTCGACGGATCCGACTCGTTCTCCGTCCAATCCGGCTACAGCGCGGCGCTAGCTGTGTCGCAAGCCTTCTCGCTGGAGTTGGTTGCCCAACAAGTGAACCGCCTGGGAGGAAAAGTAGAAACGCAAGCCATCACGGCTTCGACGCGCGTGCTCTACAACCCCAACCGCAACGATCTCGTGTTTATTATGCCGGGACTGATCGCGATGCTGCTACAAGTGCTGGCGGTGAATATGACAGCGCAATCCGTGGTGCGCGAACACGAGCTAGGCACCATGGAGCAGATTATGGTGACACCAGTACGTCCGCTGGAACTGATCATCGGCAAGCTGGCGCCCAACGTCCTGTTCGTCATCATCGACCAGGTGATGATCACGCTGCTCGGCGTCTTCTGGTTCGGCGTCCCCTTTCGCGGCGATCCGTGGCTATTGGCCTGGCTTTCTTTCCTCTTTGTCTGCTCCGGCCTGGGATTGGGACTGCTGATCTCAACCATCGTGCGGACGCAAAAGGAAGCGCAGCAGCTTACGGCCTTGTTGATGATGTTCAGCCAACTACTCACCGGCTTCATCTACCCGCGCAGCCCCATGCCAGCCGTCGTGCGCGCTATCGGCAACTTCATCCCCCTCACCTACTTCATCCGCATCGCGCGCGGCATTATCACCAAAGGCATCGGCATCGAGTTCTTATGGGACGACATCCTGGCACTGCTGGTATACCTCGCCGTGGTGATGGTCCTGGCAGCAGTCACATTCAAGAGACGGCTAGATTGAAACGAATCAGCGAATATGGAATCAGTGAAAATACAGGACAGACCCGCCGCCCCCGTCTACCGTTTACTGTCTACTGTCTACAACGATTGGACTAGAGACCTATGGAAAACCTGATCACGATTCAGACCAAAGATTTGGTCAAACGCTTCAAGACCCGGCAGGGGGACGTCACCGCCGTAGACGGCGTCACGCTGCAAGTGCGCCGGGGCGAGACCTACGGCCTCATCGGGCCGGACGGTGCGGGCAAGACGACGACGACGCGCGTGATCTTGGGCCTATTGCGCCGCACCGACGGCGAGAGCCGCATTATGGGCTTCGATTCGATGCACGACACCTACGCCATCCGCGAGCGTGTCGGCTACATCGCGCAGCAGTTCTCGCTGCCGCCGGATATGACCGTGATGGAGAACATGCAGTTCTTCGCACAGGTGCAGGGCGTCAGTCCACAGGAGCAGAAACGCCGCATTCCAGAACTGCTGGAGTTCGCCGGACTCACCAACTTCACCAAGCGCCTCGCCGGGCGGTTGTCCGGCGGGATGAAGAAAAAACTGGCGCTGGCGTGCAGCCTCGTCCACGAACCACGTGTCGTCATGCTAGACGAACCAACGCTCGGTGTGGATCCCGTCAGCCGTCGCGAATTCTGGAACCTATTGGGCAATCTACGCGCCGAAAAGGGGCTGACCATCTTCGTCTGCACGCCGTACATGGACGAGGCCGAGCGCTGCAACTGGGTGGGACTGCTCTACCAGGGCCGGCTCGTGGCGCATGACTCTCCCAACAAGATCAAAATGATGGTGCCAGGCCATCTCCTGGAATTCACGCCTTCGCACTTCGTGCCCGCGCAAAAGCTGGTAACCGGTATGGAGGGGGTTCTGGAAGTCCAAACGTACGGGTTGATGCTCCACGTTTTTGTAGATGACGTGATACGACGGCAGCAAGAGATCGAAGCCGCGATGAGTGCGCAGGGCATCACCTGCACCGGCATGCGCCAAATCGAGGCGCGGATGGAAGAGGCATTTATTTCACTTATCACGAGACAACGGGCGTGATGCGTAATACGTGATGCGTGATTGTCTTATCACGTACCACGAGGAAAACTTATGGAGCAAAATACAATCGAAGTCCATAATCTCACGAAAAAATTCGGTAACTTCACCGCCGTGGATAACGTCAGCTTCAACGTCCGCGCGGGAGAAGTCTACGGCTGGCTCGGGCCAAACGGTGCCGGGAAGACCACCACGATTCGTATGCTGTTGGGGCTTCTCACCCCCACCGAAGGCGAGTCGCGCGTCCTCGGTTACAACCCGGCAACGCAGACCAAACAAATGCAAGCGCACGTCGGCTATATGTCGCAGCTCTTCACGCTCTACAACGACCTGACCGCCCGCGAGAACATCCGCTTTTACGGGCTGGCCTACGGCCTCTCACGCAAGAAACTGCGCCAACGCCAGGCCGAAATCCTGGACATGGCCGGGCTGAACGGGCGCGAGCACACACTCACGTCTAATCTCTCCGGTGGCTGGAAGCAACGCCTCGCCTTAGGCTGCGCCATCGTCCACGAACCGCGCGTCGTCTTCCTCGACGAACCGACCGCGGGCGTCGATCCCATCAGCCGGCGCGAGTTCTGGGGCCTCATCTACGCGATGGCAAAGAAAGGCGTGACGGTGCTCGTCACCACGCACTATATGGACGAAGCGGAACTGTGCCAGCGCGTCGGCTTTATCAGCCAGGGCAAGCTCATCGCGCTGGACACACCGGAGCAACTGAAGCAAACCCAGATGCACGGGCACGTCCTCGAAATCAACACCGACAACGCCGATCGCGCGATGCGCGTGCTGAAGGCCGCGCAAGACAAGGGAAAGTTGCCCTTCGAGGAGGTCGCGCTCTACGGGGCGCAGATTCACGCCGTTGTCCCCGACGCCGAGACGTACAAAGCACCGATTTGGGCGCTGCTCAACGAGGAGGGCATCGACGTCCACACCATCGAGTGGATCGCGCCCACGTTGGAAGATGTTTTTATTTCGGCGGTGAAACCTGCCTAAAGGCACGGGTGAAAGGG